>JBGQNR010000024.1:0-42346 GCA_041501225.1 Acidobacteriota bacterium | reverse complement strand
GTCGCTGTACATCGTCGAGGAGCGCCAACGGCGCAGATGCCCCCGCGCCGCCGGAACCCGAAGGGCGCATGGGGGTTGCGGGGCGATCTCCGCGTTGCTCGTCGTCAACGATGTGCACCGACATCGCCTCCTCCTCACGCCTTGAGCTCGCCCCGCAAGCCCCATGCGCGCGACCCCTCCTAATTCTCGGACGGGCTCCTAGGGCCTTCCATACTCTGATGTGCAGCAGACTCCAGGACTTCAGGATCTGCAGGTTCAATAATAATTACGCAATCTAAATTCTAAATCGCGGAATCGTCGTATAATGCGCCCCATGTCCTTTACGGTTCGTGTGCTCATCGGTCTGATTCTGGGCCTGGCGATCGGCATGGCGGTCGCAGGTACAAGCACGCCCTGGCTTCAAAAACTTCCGGGGATTGTCGAACCGATCAGCGCGCTGTTCATCAATGCCATTCGGATGACGGTGATTCCACTGGTGGTGTCCAGCCTCATCGTGGGGGTGGCATCTGCACGCGATGCGCGCGCCGTTGGCCATATAGGCGGACGGGCTCTACTCTGGTTCTTTATCGCGCTATTTGCCTCGGTGGTTTTCAGTGCCGTGTTGGCCTTCCCCCTGCTGCGTCATCTCGACATCGATCCGGCGATTGCGGCCGCGCTTCGCGCCGACGCTGCCAGTGCGGGAAAGGCTGCAGCCGAAACGGCCAGCAAGCTGCCCTCCGCTTCCCAGTGGATTGTCGATCTGGTGCCTGTCAATGCGTTCAAAGCCCTGGTCGACGGCTCCATGCTGCCGCTGATTTTCTTTTCCCTGGCCTTCGGGCTTTCGCTCACGAAGGTTGAGGCCGGCCGGCAGCAGACCGTTGTGCGCTTTTTTCACGGCATCTCCGATGCCATGTTGATCCTGGTTCAATGGGTGCTCCGCTTTGCCCCCTATGGTGTATTTGCTCTGGCGGTTCCGCTGGGCGCCAGGATGGGGATGCAGGCGGCCGGGGCATTGATTTATTACATCATACTCCTGTCGCTGATCGCCGGCGCTTTCATTGTCTTTGTCCTGTATCCGAGCGCCGTCTTACTCGGGCGCGTGCCGCTGCGGAAATTCCTGCGCGCGAGCGCGCCATCATTCGCAGTTGCATTCAGCTCGAGATCCTCCCTGGCTGCGCTCCCTGCCACGATTGAAGGAGCCAAAACCGAGCTTGGCTTGCCAAGCGAAATCCACGGATTCGTGTTATCCCTGGCGGCCTCCATGTTCCGGGTCGGCGGGGCGATCGCCGAGGTAGTAGCGGCGGCGTTCATCGCCCGCCTTTACGGGGTGGATCTCCTGCTTCCGCAGATTGTCACCATCGTCGTTACCGTCGTCTTCACCTCTCTGACTATTCCGGGCATCCCTGCCGGGGCCATCATTGTGATGGCACCGGTTTTGTCTGCGGCGGGTGTCCCTGTGGAAGGCATCGGGGTCTTAATGGCGGTGGACACCATTCCTGACATGTTCCGTACCTCCGCCAACGTAGTTGGCTGGCTGACGATAGCAACAATCCTGGGCAGAAGAATCGAACCGATGCCGATCCTTTCCGACGATCTCAAGCGATAATAATCCGAAGGGCCCGAGGGCTTCCCATTGAAATTCAAGCCTCAGGAACTCGTTCGTGTAAGAGACGTCCCGCGGCCGACCGCTTGCCTGGAGACTTATTTGCCCCGCCTTTGAATTACTACCCAGGAACAGCCAAGTAGAGGTATCATGCGTCGGGTTTGCCGCCCTCCGATGGGGTGGAGGTGTTAATATCGGCGAGGCGGGGCGCCATGTCGGCAAATGGTCGGGCCGGCCCGAGCGCACCAGGACAAGGAAGGTGCGGCAATCCGAGGTGGCAAGTTCAGAAAGACTATGGGCTCCGTTCTCCGCACATTTTGATCGCTCGGTTTTTGCGGATGAAGATTCTGATTTCGACAAATTTTAATGGGTGAATATCATGAAGAAATTCTATGCATTTTTCCTCTGTATTGTCCTTTCGCTGTCCAGCGTTGCGGTGGCCGAGGAAGGCATGTGGCTCTACAACGCGGTCCCCAAGGACAAACTCAAGGCGCTATACGGCTTTGAACCGACCCAGGACTGGCTGGATCATATGCGGCTGTCCTCGGTGAAATTTGGGGGAGGCTCAGGGTCTTTTGTGTCGCCCAATGGCCTGGTGATGACCAATCACCACATTGGCGCGGGCTGCATTAATGCGGTCTCGACCACGGCCAAAGATTACATGAAGACCGGCTTTTACGCTCCCACTCCAACGGAAGAAGTCAAGTGCCCCAACATGACCGTACAGGTCTTGCAGGGCATCGAGGACATCACCGCCAAGGTGAACGCCGCGCTCAAAGGTGTGCCTGCATCCGATGCGGCAAGGCAGCGAACGACGCTCACGAGCCTGCAGAACGAATGCGGAACGGCCTCCAAGCTCACCTGCCAGGCTGTCTCCATGTATTCAGGCGCCATGTATTTCATGTACAAGTACAAACCCTATAACGACGTGCGTCTGGTTTTTGCTCCCGAGTACGAGATGGCGTTCTTCGGCGGAGATCCTGACAATTTCGAATATCCTCGTTATGACCTCGATGTGACCTTCCTGCGCGTGTACGAGGACAACAAGCCAGTTCATCCTGAGCACTATTTCTCGTGGGCCAAGAACGGCGCCAAGAAGAACGAACTCGTGTTTGTTTCAGGGCATCCGGGATCCACGCAGCGGCTCAACACGGTTTCGCAGCTCGAGTTTATCCGCGATATTCAACACCCGATCCAGATTGCAGGCCAAACACGCGCGATCGCGGATCTCATCATGCGCAGCGGCGCTTCGGAAGAAGCAAGGCGGACGCTGGAGCGCCAGCTGTTCGGTCAGCAGAATACGGCGAAGGCTACCAAGGGCTACTATTCAGGGCTGCTCGACAAAGAATTAATGGCGACCAAGGCGAAGGATGAAAACCAGCTGCGGGACGCCTTCATGAAGGATCCGAAGCTGAAGGCACAGTATGGCGATCCCTGGAAGGACATCGCCGACTATTACCAAGCGCAGAGAGAAGGGAACCTGTATGCCGCGCGCCAGTACTTCCCATACTCCTCAGGCCAGGCAGGCCCGGGAGGCCGGGGAGGTCAGGGCGCTCCGGGAGGTCGTGGAGGCCAGGCTGGAGGCGCAGGAGCGCCTGGAGCGTTCCGAGGTGCTCTGCCGGATTTGGCGCTCATGCTGGTCCGCGCCGCCACTGAAAAGGAGAAGCCGGAGAACGAGCGCAGTGCCAGCTTCCGTGACACGGTTGCCGTGGAACAGAGGCTCTTCGCCACGGATCAAAAAATTGACAAGGCCAGCGACGTTGCAGCCTTAAGCGGCACGCTGACTGAGATGAGCAAGTTCCTGCCGGGACACCCGGTTGTTGCGAAGGCCCTCAACGGCAAGACGCCGGATCAGGCGGCAAAAGATATCATCGCCAGCACGAAGGTGGGCGATGTCGACTTCCGCAAGCAACTCTACGCCGGCGGGAAGGAGGCGGTTGCGGGCAGCGCCGATCCGCTCGTCGCTTTAGTGCGAGCTGCCGAGGCGGAAGGCCAGCGCGTGAATGAGGAATGGGCGAAAAAAGTCGTTCCGCTGGAAACAGCACGAACCGCAGCGGAAACCAACATCGCCAAGATTCGCTTTGCAGTGCTGGGCTTTTCTTATCCTCCGGACGCGAACGGCACTCTCCGCCTGAGTTTTGGCAGCGTGAAGGGCTATGTGGAAGACGGATTGGGCACGGTGCCGAAAGGAACGAAATTGGCGCCGTTCACAACTATCGGACAGGCCTACGCATATGCCGACAAGCATGGGAACAAAGACCCCTACAGGCTGCCGGAAAGTTGGATGAGGGCCAAGGCCAGGGTCAATGGCAAGACGCCACTCAACCTCGTTTCCACCAACGACATCATCGGCGGCAATTCGGGAAGCCCTGTGCTGAACAAAAATGCGGAGGTCGTCGGCCTGATCTTCGACGGCAACATTCAGATGCTGCCCGGCCGCTTCCAGTTCGGGGAAAAGATGAACCGTGCGGTTAGCGTGGATTCCCGTGCGATTGTGGAGGCGGTGCGCAAGATCTATAACGCCGCCCCTTTGGCCGACGAGCTGACCGGCACGGCAGCCAATCCTGCCAAGAAAGGCGTAAAGCCTGCCGGCAAATAAGCAACAGGAAGCTGCGAAGCAACTGGAGGCTTCTACGCTCCTGCTGAGGCAGGAGCTATTTTGGGAACCGCAGATCAACGCAGATCAGTGGCAGATCACCATCTGCGTTGATCTACGTACATCTGCGGTTCCATGTCCCGGCTACACTTTGCCGATTTACGTTTTTATTCGAGCATCCACAAGATTACCGAATCCTGATCCCGAACGAATATGCGTTTGCCGGCGAGTATAGGATGGGCATAGGTTTGTGTGTCCGCAACCTTGATGCTGGCGACCTCGGTATAGGCTTTATCGTTGGGCTGGAGCACCGACAAGGTCCCATCCTGCGTCAGGCAGATCAGGACCGGACCGACGTCCAGCATTGCACCGTAATTTCCTCGTCTCACGGTGTCTGTCCAGGCCGTCTCACCGGTTTTGGCATTGATGCAGAAAAAGTTGCCGCGCTCCGAAACGCCATAGAGGAAACCATCCTTGAGCATCGGTGTGTTGAATTGGACTCCCAGCTGGGCATTAGCCCACAAGTCCTTCACGCCGAATGAAGCACCCTGCTTCTCGATCCGGAGGGCTTTAGTGCCGCGGCCCTGGCCGGTGATGATCACGGTCTGACCGTCGATGATCGGCGTGGCCGCGTTGTAGGCCATTCTGGTGATTGGGTAGGGAATCTGCCACAGGAGTTTGCCATCCGCCAGCGCTACCCCGACCAGCATCTTATCCGTGAGGGTAACAATCTGTTTCGTGCTCTCGACCGTCATCAGGGCTGGAGACCCGTAGGCGGGGCCGTCCTCGGTCCATTTCCACTTCTGGCTGCCGCTGTTCAGGTCGTACGCGATGATCGCACCGTTGCTGGGTCCGCCAACCTGAACAATGGCCATCCCATCAACAATCAAGGGCGACATCCCCGTGTAATAAATCGGATAGGCGCCGGGAAAATCATCCTTGCGCCAGAGGAGCTTGCCGCTGGCCGCGTCAAGGCAAGAGACGATGCCCGTCACGCCGAGGGTGACGACCTTGCCGTTGGCTACCGCGGGCGAACTGCGGGGCCCCGAATGGTCGCGCTGGGAGGGTCCTGTGACAGCCGGACAGGCATAACTGTCCTTCCACAGCTCTTTCCCCGTAGCAGCATCCAGGCAGAGCGTGATCTCATCGGCCCCCTGGCGGGCAAGGACGTAGAGCTTGTCGCCGACCAGGGCGGGCGTTGAATCGACGCCTCCGCCGACGCTCACTTTCCACTTTTGGGTGAATTGTTTGGGCCAGGTTGCAGGCACCATGAAACCTGCAACCTTGTCGTCACGGTTTAGCCCGCGCCACTGTGGCCAATCCTGAGCCAATAGTAGTCCGGTTCCGAAGAGGATTGTCCAACATGCAATCACGCAGCTCACTCGATTCGTGTTTCTCATGTGAACCCCCGTATGAATCTTCCGCGATGTAGGTCCAGATGCACAGATGGCATCTACCGCTGTTTCTGACCGTAGCATAGCACGGGTCAAGCATCCAAATCACGGATTCGCGCGCACAGGCCTCTCCATGATCAAGTCCGGCCTCCACGGTGTGATTGGCTCAAGGACGGATTGTGGCGTTCGAGGTAGGAGGCCAGTCCTTCCTTGTCCATGATCAGCTGAGTTTCTTTCCAGCCCACGGGCGCCTGCCGATGCAGTGCCTCGACAATCCGGATGATGCTGAGCGCCACTTCGGCGGTCTGTCCCATCTCCTGAGATTTGACAAAATCGATGGCGTCGACCAGCACGGCGTTCACCTCTGCGAAGGTGATCCTTGCCTGCGTGCCATGCTGTGCGCGCCATGCCGGCTGGCCAAGGACATCGTTGACGTGCGAAAGGATGAGATAGCTTGCCCTGCCGATGAGTTTGAGGTTGCTTGGGCTGACACTGGTCATCGTGTTCCCGATGACGCGGCCCAATGCCGCCATGGTTGCGGTCGAGTGGGCGTTGAGGAACATTTTGAGCGCAATCTGGCTGCGCACACCTAGAGGATCGACTGGAACATCCAGTGCTAGCGGCACCCAGACGTCCTTTCCCTTGGTATGGGGAAGTATCGATTTTTTTAGCCCTTCCAGTTCGCGGGTGCCGGACACCGTCAGCAACGCTACGGATCCGCCGCGATCGTGGAAAAGCTCGATGAATTTCCGGAAGCAGGAATCCGGTTCTTCAAGCTTGCTCACCTCCTCCTCCATCAACACCAGCACACCCAGGTCTCCGGGGCCCGGCCCTCTGCGCTCAATGTTAGATGGCGAAAAAGAAAAGTCGTAGGAAAACTCCTGGTCATTGCCGGCGCTATTAAGGCTCCGCAGGGCGGCCTGCCTCAGGTAGAAATCTTCCACCTGTGCTTCAAAGGCGGGCTGGTACAGAGAGGGATCCAGGCCGCAGAACGGGCGCCCCAGGAAATGGCGCCAGGCGGAACGGAGATCGGCCGCCTCCGTCCACACCTGGACCCAGCAGAGGCGTTGCGAGTCTTCGACCTTGTCCAGCGGATACAGGCGGAATGTGGGGCTTCGTTCGGTGCTATCGATGAATACCGTAATCAAGGCCGCGTTGGCCAAATAGGTGGAGAAATGATTTTGCCTGTAGGTGGCGGTTTCGAGATCGGTAAATTGGGCAATGTCCTTTATGGATGCTTCGACTGCCTTCCTGGCGGTTTCAAAGTCCCTGAGACGGAATGTGAGATTGGAGCCGGCGCCAAAACCCAGCTCCCCCATTTCATCTCGCGTGAGGCAATTGTTGAGGATTCGCTCCAACGCTTCTTCCAGGATCACCCCCACCACAAAGGTCTCAATCGTCGTCGCCTGCATGCGCGTCGAACCGGTAATGGCCTGTGGGCCCGTAGTCAGGTTGATGTGGGTGATTGCAGGGTTGTTGAACACAGCGGCGCTGCGGGCGAATGGCAGGAGCACCGGGACCGGATTATTGCACACGAAATACAGGTTGTTGCGCGCCTGTCGTGCCGTCCTCTCATCGAGGGGTCCATATTGATCCAGTGCAGCCAGAATTGTGCCGATCACCGAGGAAGTTTCACCCCCCTCGGTAACGCAAATGACCACATCTCCGCGCTGGATACCATGATCCTGCAATTGCAGACGGCCGATCAGCTGCAGGTCTTCGAAACCTTCCAGGGAACTGACCAGCGCCCGATCGGCTCCTGTCATCTCGCCGATCAGAGCGTTCTCGATGTCCTTGCCGACAAGGGAACACAACCTCTCCCAGCAAGGATGCTGTTTTGCCTTTCTCCAAAAAGGTCTCCAGAAGCTGCTCTCCATCTGCTTGGCGAGGCGTCCCGTCGCGCCGCACCCGTAAACGTAAATCCTGTGGCCTCCCAGGATCGCTTGCACGATGGCTTCGGCGGCGGTTGACAGCAGAGCGGGATCCTGTTGCAGTTGCCAGATCTTTTCAGAGATATCCTGGTCCACAGAGAGCAGCATGCGCAATCCTGCTTCCGAATCCGGCTGAAGGACGAAGCTCAAGTTCCAGGTTTTCGGATGCCGCTGCTCGGTAAGGAGGCTGTAGAGGTGGAATTGCTGCTTATTTTCCATATAGTCGATCGATAAAGGCGACGGCTCAAGCTCGAGAAGATCGAGAAGATCGGACATAGGAGTTCCTCCTGCGTGGATCAGCACCAGATTAGCGCAGCGCGGCCGCCGACCGCAACCGAATCCAATCTACGACCTGTGATTCAGACCGTAGGCATGGAGAGCAGAAATGGATCATCTTTTCACCGCGAAGACCACAAGCACCGCAAAGCTGACTCCAAGGCCCGCCCGGGGGCGGCCGAAGGCAGCCCCCGGGCGAGAAGAATCACATTGGTCTCTTTGCGGTCTTTGAGGTCTTCGCGGTGAGATCTTCTCTACTGTCTAAACCGCAGAATCTACGAATTGCTCTTGCTCGCCAAATCCTCCTCAGGTAACAATGCTTGGCAGGAATGGCGCTCAGTCAGGCGTGGAAGGAAATCGATGGGTGGATACTGAGCCCTTCAGGATTACCTGACCAGGTGCAACTCAGGCAAGGGAATCAATGCGCATGAGGCGTGAAGGTGAGATGTCCGGCCGACAGGCAACAGGGAAATGATAAGATTAGACAGGGAATAGGTGCGCATGGAATTTGCCGTTATCGACTGCAATGACAATCCAATGATTCCGGATCAGGGCCGAGGGCGGGGATTCATTCAGGCACTCGCCGGATGGACGAGAGGAAAAGATTACGGGTTTGTCCGCTTTGACGCAATCCCATCCCAGCTGCATGATCTGATGCAATGCCGCGGATTGATCATATCAGGATCGAGATTTGATTTGGCTCTGCCCGATGGTCGTTTCGATCGCGGGTGTTATCAAAAGATGACCCCGGTATTTCAGCTGATCCGAGATTTTCCAGGACCCGTTCTGGGGATCTGTTTCGGGCATCAGCTGATGGCGCTGGGAGATGAGTTCGATCCTGGCCGGACGGAATTCAGCCAACTGCAGATTAGGAATATGGATAATCCGCGGGACAGGCACCAGGTCGCGCTGGTGCGCATGAAGGGCCCGCTTCCGTTCATGGAGCAGAGGGATTTTTGGGTGCAGTACAATCACAAACAAGAAGTGCACATGAACGACGGCCTGCTGAAATACTATGAGATCGTCGCCGGGTCGGACCGATGTCCCGTGGAGATCTTGCAGCATCGATCCCGGGAATGGTCCGGGGTACAATTCCATCCTGAAATCGGAAAAACAACGCAGGACGGGGAGAAATCCCGGCACGAGGACGCGGAGAAGGATGGGCAGGCGCTTCTTCAAAAATTCGTCCATTACTGCTTGAGCAGATAGATTCTTCGAATCCTGGTAGCCGACGCCAAAGTCTCAACCGTCGCCAAGAATATCTCCTGAATTATGGGCAGAAAAACCGTTCGTCCAAAAGTGCATCACGACTCTGGAAAGAGGCAGACCCGCGAGAACACAATCCTGGTGGCGTCCGATTGGGCGCCTATCCGCGCGTTTGATCCGCTGGTCAAACGCGATCCCGAAGCCGTATATGGCGACATGTTGCCGGTGCTGCGCGCGGCAGATCTCAGGATCGTCAATTGTGAATGCGCCCTTACCTCTTATGACAAACCCGTCTGGAAAAGCGGGGCGACATTCAAGGGTGAGCCAGAACATGTCAGGGGACTGACTGTGGTTCCGTTCGAGGTCGTCTGCCTGGCCAATAATCATGTTTTTGACTACGGGATTCGCGGGTTTCGGGAGAGTTTGAATATCCTGCATCAAAACGGCATCAAGACCGTGGGCGCCGGCCTGACTGAAGAGCAGGCCTTTGAACCGTTCACGATCCTGCTCGACAAATCAAAAGTCAGCATCATGAATATCAGCGAAGGTGAGGACCTCACCGCAGCCCGAGGCGGGCCGGGTGTATACGGGTGGGATACCGACAGGGCTCGCTTCCAGGTTCAGCGAGGCAAAAAGAGCGGCGCTTGTGTCATCGTGATTGCGCATTGCGGCCTGGAATATGTTCCCTATCCGCCAAATTATATTGTTTCGGCTTTTCGAGGGCTGGTAGACGCGGGAGCTGATTGCGTCATCGGGCATCACCCGCACGTGCCGCAGGGAATCGAATGGTATCGAGGCCGTCCGATCGCTTACAGTCTTGGTAATTTTGTCTTTTATCAACATACCGATTTGTATTATCGGAAAATCGGATTCTGTGTCGGCATCAGGATTGCCGGCAAGGTGGTTACCGGGATCGATGTGTATCCCTACCGCATCACCGAATCAGGCGTGTGCAGGCTTGAGATGGGAGAAGAGCAGCAGTTTCGTCGTAAACTGTCGAAGATCTCCAGGCCTTTGAAAACGCCTGGTGGAGCTGCAAAGGCCTGGTGCGCCTACCTGGCCTATTATGGGATGGGTGGATTTTCCGCTGAGGTCCTGACCATCCTGGAGAGGATGAGATCAGAGCCCGAAAAGGGCGCCGCTATGTTCCGCAATCGAATCACGACTCCGCAGCATTATGAACTGTGGCGCGATCTTCTCACGCGCATCATGGCCGGGGAAAAGGCGCAGTACTCCAGAGAAGCTTATCGCATCGTCCAGGAGTGGTTCACCAGGACAATCTAAAAGCCGCGCTCAAATACCTCAACGCAGAGGGTGCAGAGGACGCAGAGCATTTTTGTTTCGTGATAATTTATCTCCGCGGCCTCTGTAACCTCTGCGTTGAAACTTTTATGAGAGACAGGTTAAAGGCTGTAGCGCATCCGGGCCGAGTCGATGATGATCTGGATCAGCTTGCGGTAGTCCTCCATTTCGGTTTCCGGGGAGCCGCGATATAGCGTGTAGATCTGAGGCGCCCAGCTCTTGTGGGGTTTGAGGCCGGGGATACCGTTGACTTCAATGATTCTCAGTTTTCCGGTCGGATCGGCCTTGATATCGATCCGGACGTGATCCAGGCAGTGCATCGCTTCAGCCGCCCGGTCGGCAATCTCCTTGGCTTCCTCGGCCTGCCGGCTTTCAAGCTTGATTTTGGTGAGCCCCACTCCCCGCAAATCGCTGCGCAGGATTTTGTGCTTCGTATAATATTTTTGTTCCACGGTGACCAGGCCGGGCAGGCATTCGCGGGTTTTGCCGTTGCCCAGCACCAGGGTAGTGTATTCGTCGCCGGGCAGATAATCCTCGACCAGTGCGGCCTGATCAAACTCCCGTTCAATGTAGGCGACGCGCCGACGAAGCTCCTCGTCGGAATAAACCACGCTTTCATCCGAAATGCCCACCGAGCGGGATTCGCAAATGGGTTTGACAAATGCGGGGTAAGTGATCATCGACAGATCGTCGCTGCTGTGCGCGAGGCGGTGGGAGGGAACCGGCACTCCATTCCGGGCCAGGATGGTATGAGTGCGGTATTTGTCGATCATGTCCTTCATGGTCTGGCTGTTCGACCCGATGTAGGGTATGCCCTTGCTGTCCAGGTAATCCGCCACCCACATCCCTTCCTCATTTCTGCCGATAAACTTCTCATTCGGGGAAATGTGATAGAGAGCGCTCCACACGATGTCGAAATCGCGCCGGCCAATGACGTGGAAAAAGTCGGCCTCGGATTCGACGAATGCAATGCGTGCCTTGTGCCCGGCAGCTTCCGCCGCCTCACCGACACTCTTTGTTACATTCAGGTCGCCCCATCCCTGAGCGTCGCCACCCGGGCCAGTCAGTAGCAGGATTCTCATCGCGTTTCTCCATGGATCTCTTGGGTGCCGAGTGTGCCGGATCAAAAGAGACCGGGGTCATGAGTATAGTATAAGAGGGCACGCGCCGTGGCAGCGGAGACAGGCTCAATCCGCTTTGCCACCGCCCGCCGCTGAAGTTCGCTCAACTCCACTTTCGAAATCACCTCCACTGTGACGTTGCGGGCCGCGGGCTCGAAGCGTGTTGCTTCCACTGGGGGCGCCACACCCCTTATCATGCGCTGGTTGGGATCCAGGAGCTGCACTTTCCGGCCGGACTGTTTTTCGAGCGCAGCGCTGATGGAGTCCTTGACATAAGTATAGTGAGTGCATGCGAGTCCCGCATAGTGCTGCACGATGGGCGGGAATGCCTTGCCCGCGTCCGCAGCACATTTCTCTATCAAATCGGCAACGGCTGAGCTGTCGGGATCTCTCTCGATGGCTGCGGCGAGGCCATGACAGGCAATGCCGGAGATTTGCTGTTCCTTGATTCCTTTTTGAATGAGCCGGTCGCGATGCACCCGGGATTCGATCGTTGTCCGCGTTCCGAAAATCACGATGAAACTGTGAGGATCTGCACTGAGGGCTTCGTAAAAAAGCTCGACGCCCGCGTCGATGATCCCCAGGACTGCGATGGTGGTTGTGCGTTTGAATGCTGTCAAATCATACAGAATGGAAAGCGTGTTGCAGGCAATGAGAATTTGGTCCGGCTCGAGTTCCCACATTCGGTTCAGCGCCCGGTCGAACATGTCCGCGCGGGCTTGCATCTGCGGAAGATCGTTGTACCCGCTCCGCTCTTCAGGCCAGGCATTGAAGTAGGTGATGCGGACTTCGGGTCCTGTTCCTCCCCGGCGGAGATTCCTCTCGATCTCTGCGCAGATCGAGAGGCCGCCAATCCCTGAATCGGTGACGACCAAATGCAGAGTTCTGTTTTTCTGGAATGGTGATTCGGCTGCGATCATGATTCAGTGTGCCGGCCCGACCTTCTCCTATTCTCGGTCAATCGCCTTTCCTGACCGCTTCTGCGTTCAGGCCCGTTATAATTCTGATCATTTGCTTTTCTGCGATCGAGTCCGGATCTTCGATCTTTTCCAGAGCGGCGTTCCGTTTTTTTCATAAGGTTTTTCCATGGTGATGGGTTCAATGCTCAGCGTACTTAGACCACAAACCTGCGCATGAAGACATTCAACAAAGTGGCGCCATTATAATATGCTAATTTCCTTTTGGATAGCGGAATACACCCACGGGAATCATTTATCACCAGGGTGGTATTCCTTTTCCAGATTGGCTCGTATCTCGGCTTCGGCAAACCATACCGGCCGCAGCTGGTGAGAGGCGTACAACCGGATCTGATCGCTGCTGTGCCTGGATGCCGAACGAGTCGTTTGGCCGTAGGCCAGGACGGACATCGCCTTGATCGGTTTGGAAAACTGCACGCTAATCACCCAGCCGTCGCCGAAGCCCAAAGGCGGCTCGTTTTCCTGCACCTGTCCGGCGACCCGTTTGCCATCCGGCATGTCGTTGAAGCGCACAACGCGGAAGAGCCCGTAGGTGCCGTTCGCGCCGTCTCCCGGCAAATCGAGAGCGCCGAAACGAAATCGATGGACCTCTCCCCAAGCTACATCTTCCGAGCCGTACGTCTGCCGGGTCCAGCGCACCGCCTCTTCAAAGTGCTTCACAGCGAGGGCGCTGTCGGAGAGGCCGGAAGGCGTGGCGGCCGGATTCTGTGGATCCCAAGGAGTGCTGAACGGTTGCGTATTGGCCTGACTGTACGTATCCCAGAATCTTTGAAACAACACGCCACCCTTGCTGTCAGCGGATACATGATTGTCCCAGGTTTCGAGTGCCTTGAGGCCGCGCACCAGATCTGCGGAGGGTTCTTTCACTTCCCGGAGGGCCTGCAGGAGCGCCGGTTTTACACGGTCGGCAAGCAGCATCTTGGTGTTGAACTTGAGCCGGATGACATCCTGCAGGGAAAACTTCTCGTGCCCATTGAGCATCTCCAAGGCCATCTGAGGTCTCAGGGCAAGCCCGCGTTCTTCCTCCAGATAGCCAGGGTATTTTCTGGCGTCGATGGGGTCTCGCAATGAGGTGTACGACGGCGCATTATTGCAGTTTTGGATGTACCCGCCGGTTGGATTCAAGAGTCTTGGGAACCTCGAGGGAGCGATCAGTTTCTTCCATACATACCGATCATTGCCGGCAGGAACATCGAGACTGTAATCGGTGCCGTCATCGGGACGCTCCGCGATGCGCGCATTCCACATATACATGATATTCCCTGCGGCATCGGCATAGGTGAAGTTTGAGGTCGGAACCATGTTCTTGTCCATGACCCGCAGAAACTCCTTCAGGTTGCGGGTCTTGCTGAGCTCGTAGAATCCTTCATAGTAATGGAAAGCATCCAGCTGGGTGGATTGCACTGCGAATGCCTTGTCGGCACTGCGGTATAAGATCTTGCCAAGGTGCGATTCCCAATAGGTCCGCGATTCCTTTCGAACCGCACCGTCTCTCGCCTTGATCTCAATGGAGACTTCCTTCTTCACCAGCGGGAGGGATTTCCCATTCGAGAGGTAGTGATCCGGTTTCCGGGGATCAGGCGGTAGAGCGAAGACGTCCATGACATCGGGTGAATTGTTGGTCGTGACCCAGCCAAGTTGTTCGTTGAAACCGGCGCGCAGCACCGGGATTCCGGCCAGTGTGGATCCGAAAAAGTTGATCTTGCCCGGCACCGTCACCTGAGCTTCCCAATAGAGTGAGGACCAATTCAGATGTGGGTTTCCCAGCAAAATCGGGCTCCCGGATGCGGTACGTGATCCTGAAAGCGCAAAGGCATTGGACCCGGGCGGCTCCGCTCCTGCTGTCGGGTCGGGAAGCGCATCGATGAGATCAGCTAAATCGGCAGGCCGGCCGGTGGTATCCCTCTTTTCTTGTGGCGGGTACTTCCGTTGCAGGGCGCGGACCGTAGTTTGTGAAAAGGTCGAACGGATCGATCCTGCCCGCCGGCTGGCCATGATATCGATACCTGTGAAGGGAGGGATCCAGGAGGGAAGCTCGCTGCGATGCAGCTCGACATACAGGTTGAAGCCGGAGGCGTAAGCGTTCATCATCTTGCGATAAAGAGCGCTGACCCCGCGCAAGTCCCGCTCGGCCATGCTCATGTTATCGTAGAGCTTGAGCAGAAAGTCGCTCTCGCTCCCAGTCCCGAAATACTTCGCCTGCTCGCCCCTCGCACTCACCAGCGATTGTGCGATGGTTATGCAATGGTCTTCCGCCTGCGCATAGCCGAAACCGAAAGCTGCAGCCTCTTCCGTCTCCGCCAGGATATGCGGGATGCCATAGGTGTCCCGCCGGATGGTGACCTGGCTCGCCAGCAACGACTTTCCCGGCACTGGCCACGATCGAGCACTGAAGCTCGAAATCAGGACCATCGCCGCCAGGAGTGCAACTTCAATAATTCGCCTTGCCTTTTTCATGAAATGCCTCATGAAAATCGTTGTACTCGACAGCCGGTACCATGAAACTCATGGATCTTCGAACCTTGGTGTTCCCGCCTGGTAAGCCGGGAGCCGTATTTGAAGAGCCTCTCGCCGCTCGCAGTCACGAGCGTTATGGAGGAGGGGCCGGGCCTCCTGGCATCGGTATAGCTGGCCGCCGAGTTGTTTGCATGGGGGATGACAATCAACCGGCCTTTCTGAGCGCGCGCGCGTTCGACCAAAAGGATCGCAGCGATCATCCCACCGATTTCATTGCCGTGGGTGCCGCCAGCGACCAGGACTGTCCCCCCTTTTTCTTCTCCGTCGAGAACATAAACCAGCGAGTCTCCTGGGGTTTTCGCCAGGGCCGGCAAGTAATCGGAAAGATGCTTGACTGCGGCGATGCCGGCGCCGGGACGGATGTCGTGTTTAAGTTCCTCGTCGACAGTCACGGCGAACCCTCCGCAGGAAGCAAGGCAAAGCGTCAGGTAAAGCATCGGTTTCAGAGTCTTCATGGGGTATCCCATTATGACGATATCCTGGCGCAGATCAAGCGAAGGAAAACTCTCGGAACCGTCCGGACAAAAAAACGCCCCGGTCCGCGTATGCGGACACGGGGCGTTGCCGATTCAAATCGGACTGAGCTAGAACGAAATCTTCAACGCGAACTGAATGATGCGGCCCGATTCACCCGTCTGGATGACCGTCTGGGTGGATGGCGGCGCCACGGCCGAGCAGCAGGCTTGCGCGAACACTGAGGATGTCATCGTCGGCGAACCGGTGGAGGCATCGCGAGGATTGTCGAAGTTGGGGTGATTGAGCGCGTTGAACATCTCCATCCGGAAATCCAACTTGAAGCGCTCCGTCAGTTTGAAATTCTTCGTTATTCCCAGATCGAGGTTGTAGTAAGGTTGGGCCGTAAACATATTTCTGGCCATCCCGTTGGAACCGACGTCGGGAAACTTGAAGGCACTGGCATTCTCGAAATAGGAAGGACCTACGACTCCTGGAAGCTGAATGAGCTTCAATTCAGGTTTGGCCCCCACCAGTGCCGCGCGAGAGTAGTGGCCATTATTTGATGTGTACACTCCGCTCATGACGCTGAAGGGCTCCCCCGTCTCATAGGTGGAGATGCCATTGACGGACCAACCACCGAGAAGGGTATTGAGCGGGCCCTTGAAGTTGCTGCCCAACCATTTTCCCTGGCCCACGGGGAGCTCCCATAATGCAGTCACGGAGAGAACATGCGTGCGGTCAAAGTCGGACCGGGCACGCTCCCCTCTCCAATCGCGGATGTCAACGGCATAGCGTGAAGCGGTCGCGCTATATCCGCCTCCGGAGGATGCACCCACCGGATCGATCGACTGGTCATCGATGGACTTCCCAAGTGTATAGGACAATCCAAGGAGCAGCCCCCGATCAAACCGTTTGCGCAAGGTTGCCTGGAGGGAGTGATAATAGGAATCTCCACCCGAATCAATATAAGAGATGGTGCTGAACTGCTGGTTCGGGCGCAGATGGAGGTTCAGGGTGTTTTGCTCGATGCGCTGAGCAAATAAGCCGACATTGTTTTGAGGTAGATATCCCTTGGTGGTGCTGGAATTAATAATCGTGCTGACCAACGATGCCGGAATCGAGCCGTTCGCCACGATCGGTACCGGCGTTCCGGTCACACCCGTGGGACATCCCGTGCCATCAGGCTGGCACCCGGCATTGTAGTTTGCCTGCATGATCAAAAACGAGGGGATTACCGCATCCCCATTGATCTGGTTGATATTGTAGATCCGCATCAGGTGCGTCCCGCGATGGCCCACATAGGCTGCTTGAGCCACAAAACCTCCCGGCAGTTCCCGCTGAATGCTCAAATTCCACTGGTGAACGGTGGGAAGTCCCAAATAGGGGTCAATGGTCGTCATCGACGGCGCGTTGCTGTAGAGCTGTGCCGCCGGTGTCAGGTATGAGCTCGGCTTTACCGTTGGGGGACTCAACTCGTAGGGGAAACCCTGGTTAATGCGCAAATCTGGAGCCGCAGTGCATCCAGGTGTCGTGGCACCACCTATTACGGATGAGCAGCTGGTGACGAGCCCGGGGACCTTGCCGGCAACGGCGGTGACCATGAATGAGTTGAGCGGGTCATAGTAGATCCCATATCCGGTCCGAATCACCGTCTTCTGATTACCGAAGGGACTCCAGGCAATTGCCACTCGTGGTGCCACTGCCTTGAGATTGTTGGTTTTCAACCAGCTATCCGCATGGACAAACGTGACCGGTCCCTGCGAGCCATCAATGGGTTTGTCGGGCAAATAAACTCGGCCGCCCGCCTCGGTGGGAGCAAGGTTTATTTCCCAACGTACCCCATAGTTCAAGGTGAGGTTGGGTCGAAGCTTCCATTCATCCTGGAAGAAGAAATTGAACTGCTTGAGGCGATGCCCCTCCGCCCACAGAGTTACCTTGTTCCCCGTCTTGTAAGGCAAAAATACATCGCTGTTCAAATCACCCAGGAAATTCTGGGAGAGTGAAGCTGGACTGCCGACCAAATCGTTGATGGCTCCGAGCAGTCTCGTATTGTCGGTGCTGGCAATGCCGGCTTTGGTGGTCGAACCCACGGTTGGCGTAACGAACCCGGGAGGATTTCGAGTTGAGCCGCTGAAACTCATGCTCGGCGTGACATTTATTCCGCCCGGCTGCCCGCGCTCGTCGTTGTGTTCGTACAGCCGAATATTAGTGCCCATTTCGAACACGTGCTTGCCATGGACTATGCTGAAGTTGTCGATGAATTGGGGCGTTGTCACGGCCCGGAAAGTTCTCGGGGTATTCAGGTAAGGGAAGGTAAGGTTGGCGAACGAAAACGGCGCCACATCCGGCCAGGCCGGATTGGCTTCGCCTTGTGTGAAGAGATAGACAAAGCGGCTGAAGCCCATGGTGAACTCGTTCACCATATTGGTAGAGATAACTCGCCGATAACCGGCTGATAGACCCTGAGTTCTTCGAAAAACCTCACCCATTGGGGGGAATCCCGGATACACCATCGGGCGCCCATTCAGCGGATCGCCCAGCAGCGTATTGTAATCGGCAAACATGTACCGCGCAAACACGTGGTTGTTGGCATTGAAGTTGTGATCCACGCGGAATAAGAGGTTGGGCCCCTTGAAATTCGCCGGCGCGTTCCAAAAGTAAGTGGCTGTATTGAGGCCATCCCCGGTGGTGTACTTGTTTGGGGCGGGGAAAGTCTTAAATATCGCCGCCAATTTCGGATCGGCTCCAATCCCCTTGGGATCGTTGCCGAAGATGTTATAGCTCGCTACGCAATTCATCGCTATTGAACCGCCGCAAACCGGAACCCCCGGTTTCAAGGCGCCCGTTGACGGATCGACCAGAATCGGCAAGTTTTGCTTGATGGTCTGACCGCCGAAAACAAACGGCGTGGCGGGATCGGCGATCCAATAACGGTAGGTCCCTGACATTAGCGTAGGGGTATACAACGTCGTTACGCCGTACGTCTGATCGATGGGCTGTGTCGTGTTGATACGCTGATTCTGATAGCTAGCGAAGAAAAACGTCTTGTTCTTGATAATTGGACCGCCGCCCTCGGCGCCAAACTGATTCATTTTGATATCCGGCCGGCGAGCCTTGCCTGTTACCGGATCGGGTGCGGTCAGGGCGTTGGTATAGAACTCGTTCGAATTTAGCGCCGTGTTCCGGAAGAATTCGAAAACCCGGCCGTGAAAATCATTGGTTCCCGAACGGGTGGCAATCGAGATGTTGGCGCCACTGTTACGACCCTCTTCCGCGGTTGCGTTGGAAGTGATGGTCCGAAGCTCCTGGACGTTGTCGGGATTGAGACGATACACGTTGGACATCGGGTTGGGAACACTGGATTCGTTGGCATCGATGCCGTCAATCGTGACATTGAAGGCCCGGTCGCGGGAACCATTGACGTGCATGCCCGATCCCGCACCCCCGTACGAGCGCTGCACAACCCCGGGTTCCATCGTAAGCAGGGAGAGAGGGTTCCGCCCGTTGAGCGGAAGGGATTCGATCGCCTTCTGCTCGATGGTATTGCCGATTTTGGCGTTGGTCGTTTCCAGCTTTTCATAGCCGCCAGTCACACTGACGACCTCATTTGTGCCCCCCACCTGGAGACGGACATTCACGATCAGGGGGGTGTTAATTTCGAGCACGTTGCCTTTGTTCTCGGCCGTCTTGAAACCTGTGAGTTCGACCTTAATGGTGTAAAGTCCGAGAGGCACTGACGGAAAGGAAAACAGGCCTCCCTCCGAGGTAACCTGGGTATACGTTACACCTGTCGCCTCATTGATTGCGGTCACCGATGCTCCTGGGACAACGGCTCCCGAAGGGTCGGTGACGGTGCCGGTTATTCGTGATGTGCTTGTCTGGGCGAAGCCTGCCGCTGCTGTGAACGCCAGCAGCACCAGCAAAAAAATGCTCCAGCGCACGGTTCTAATCATAGTGATCTCCTTAGGACTCAAACTGGCAGAAAGTATGATATCCAACGATACTCACACATGCCGATAAGACAACTCTTCCAGAACTGTTCATCTACTGCTTAATCGGGCCAGGGATTCCAAGCTGATTCAGACGAATGTTGATCAGATTTGCAGCACGTAACGTACTAGCCGTGTCATCCCGTGTCTTGGGATGTTGCCGGGGCTCTGAAATGCTTTTGTTCGCCCTTCACGAGACAAACGCAGACTGCCCTGAGGCTGGTCTAATCTGAACAAAGTTGAGTCACAGAGTCAACCATAATCTTCCCTTGTGGTTTGAAGGCGGGAAACTAAGGAATCCTTATTTTTTGACGGCATTTGGTGCCGGCATTTTGGCGCGAATTGCCTGCGCACCCACGAACCCTTCCGATTGCATCATTCGGCGTGTCGTGGGTGTCGTGCTGCAGGTGCGAGACTGGCTTTTAACCGGATACCCTAGCGCCGGGTCAGCAGCCGTTCCATTTTTGATTTGAGGACCATCCAGGCCAGATCCGCGGTTCCCAGTTTGCCTCTGGCTCGCCCGAGCTGAATCATGGATTGGATTCCACCCTTCGGCACCCTGGGTTGTTCGGCGTCAGGTTTGCGTTCGAGCACCAGCGAGCCCGTGGGACAAGTGGAGACGCACAGGCCGCACCCGATGCACCGATCCGGATTGAGCACCGAATGCCCGGATTCAAGCTGCAAAGCGCCCATCTGGCATCGGGTGGTGCAGACGCCACAACCATTGCATGACTCCGCTTTGGCAGAGGCGACGAATGCAGACGAAACCAGGGCGGCCGGCTTCGGGTAAGGCTTGAGGTTTCGCAATACGCCGCAGCAGCAGCCACAGCAGCAGCAAATATTCATCGATTCCTGAGAATTGCCGGGTTGCAGCACGAGTCCGGCCTTATCGGCCTGGACCAGGATTTCGAGCGCCTCCTTTTTCTCGATCTGACGGGCCAATCCATTGCGCAAATACAAATCGGCTCCCATGCCAAAAACCAGGCAGGCTTCCTCGAGCTTGCCGCAGCCCTCGCCGGCAATGTGCCGCTCGCGCCTGCAAATGCAGGGAGCTACAGCCAGTTTCTGCGCCCGGCGCACGAGTTCTTCTGCCTTCTCATACGCCAGGATGGTCAATTGGTGATCAATGCTGCGATTGACCGGGATCGTGCGCAACTGAGGAAACTTCCAAGCTTCGGGAAACAGTGTCGGCATGTATTCATTGACATCACGGATGAGCTCGGGATCGAGATCGTTGACATGGAATTCCCAGATGCCAATGACGAACTGGGCCGACATGTACTGGACTGGCTCTCCTTCCGGCACGAGGCTCATGATGAGCCCTTTTCGAGCCAGTTCGGCCAGGCGCTGCTCAGCCTCAGCGCGCCGGATGCCGGCACGGCGCGCAATGACGCCGGCTTCGGCAGGGATCAGACTGACATGAAGCGCCAGCTCGGCTTCATCCTCAGTGAACAACCGGCGCAGAATCCGCAGCTCGACGCCGCTTTCAGTCGAGGGGAAGCCGCCGGGGAGGTTGTCCAGGTGCCGAGCTAACTTCTGATAAACCTCGCTCATGGATGCCATCCGATCTGGGGGAATCGATGATCCCCGCGATGATTCATGAGATAGTGGATTCAAGATCCCATGTCGGAGCTGTTCTAAGGTACGGACTGTGAAGGAAGCCAGGCTCCGTCCGATTCAACCTGCTTAGTTCGCGTACTCACCTTCGCACCGCAGGACATGTATCTTCCGGATCCCGCTGGTTACCACCTGGTTGCCGAATTCCAGGTGAAGGCCGCAGGCCGCCATAATATCCAACATGATGGCGCTGCCGCCCCAAGTGCAGCCGTTGATGGTCGTTTTCATCGGCGACAGGCCCTGGCGGTCAAACCACCCCCCCGAAATCGAATAGTAACCGTCCCCGAGAACATAAATCGAGTAGGTTGAATTCGCAGTGGTCACGACCACGAGATCACCAAACTCCAGGTCGGTCTTGCGCACCGCACGCAGCCCTTCTGCGTGTTTGACGATCGCTCCCAGAGTACGATACGAACTGTGGTCCGTGCTCTCAATCATGACGCTCGCCCATAGGATAAAGGCGCTTGTGCCTCATACAAGACCATTATATTTGGATGATCTCTTCATTTGAATAGGGGTCTTCGAGATTTTGTGCCTAAACCCTACCGATCTGAAGTCACGGATTCCTGGGGCGGCTTGGCCTCCGAGGCATGCGGTTTCGAGTCGGTTCCGCTTGAGTCCGATGTCACCACCAGGTTGCGGCCGTTGCGCTTGGCAGCGTAAAGACAGTGGTCAGCATCCTGCAGTAAGCTGATCCCCGACGGGTAAGGATGGTCGGGGAGGGATGTGGCACAGCCCTGGGATAGGGTGATTTCGACTTCGATGCCGTTGCCGACCTTGTGCGGCGGGCAGGCGGCAGCGGCCTTGATTCTTTCTGCCACCAGTTGCGCCCCTGCGCTGCTGGTATTGGGCAGGAGGCAGACAAACTCATCCCCACCGTATCGTGCCACCAGATCCGATGCCCTCGTGGAAGAACGGAAGATTTGGCCCATCGACACCAGAATGGAGTCACCTGCCTGATGGCCATAGGTGTCATTGATGGTTTTGAAATTGTCGATGTCCACAAATAATGCGCTCAGCGCTTGATTCATCCGCACTGCAGCGGCAAAGATCTGCGGCAGCGCCTCTTCCAGGTGACTTCGATTATAGAGGGAGGTCAGCCCATCATGTTTTGCCAGGTCCTGGGCCAGCCGGGCCTGTTGCTGGGCTTGCAGAGTCAAAGCAATCAGGACTTCGCGCGCCTGGTCATGCAGCCGATTCAGCGCTTCCTGGCTGCCGATTTCAAGGTCGAGGTTCGAGGTGATCTCTGGGAGGACGCCGGCAACCTCGCCAAGCAGAATCTCGAATCGGGCCGGGGTCATCTCGAGCAGTTCAATCGCCTTTTGGCGGGCAAATCCGGTGGCGGCCGTGGTGTCGGGATTCGTCCATATCTCCGCAATATGCCCCGCCAGCACTACGACCCGGCAGAATTTCTCCGCTCCCGGATCGTCGATGGTCTCAGCGGTGTGACTGGCAGCAGCCGATAGCCTGAGATTCGTGGGCAGGTTCCACGATTCGAGCAGCCAGCCGCCGACGCTGCCGTGGTCGGTGCCGAAAGCTTTGCGCTCGAGTTCGATGAGCTTATGGTGATTCCTTTCCGCAAGCGGTATCAAACGACCGTAGGCATCCGGCAACGCCTCATTGAGGACCAGCATGCCTATGTCCTGCAAAAGGCCGGCCAGAAAATATTCGTCGCGGTAGGCGTGCCCGGCGGACGCGCCGAGTGCCTTTGAGGCGACAGCGGTAATGACGGAACGGCGCCAGTAAGTCAGATGATCAAATCCGGCGTGGCCTGACTTCCGCAGAGTCTTGACCAGGGAAAAGCTGAGCGAGAGGCTCAAAACGGCATTGATGCCCATGATAGCGATGGCGCGATCCAGGGTGGTTACCTGAGAGCGCACACCGTAGATGGCGGAGTTCGCGACCTTGAGCACCTTGGCAGCCAATGCGGGATCACGCGCCAGGACCGTAGCAACCTCGGGCATGCCGATGTCGTCCTGCTCACAGAGCTCCATGATTTTGATGGCCACGGCCGGGACACTCGGCAGCGAGCGACAAGCCTTCAGTCGATTCTTCAGGTCTTCAGGGATCTGGATCATCTGTTTGTGCGTGTCAAAGCGTTGTCTGTCGTTCGTCCATGGATGTTGAGGAAATCCAACGAAATCCTCAGATAAGTCTTCGGCTCACGCCGCATCTTGGTTTAGAAAATTCAATGTCCTGCAGGCCCAACCAGGAAGACAAATCCTGCGCCAAAATGATCCGATCCTACTCGAATAACGCGCTGCCGGCACTTTTCTCCGACCTGCTTACAGGCAAGTACATGATAACACGCCCTTTAAGACCGACACGTGATTCAGACACGGGGGAAAATACGCAGCCAAACGCCAGTCACAAAGGGCACGCAACTTGGCCGCAGCATTCGTGTTACTGGGGGCTGCTTTTGCATTTTGGGGCCAGCCGATGTTTCCTGGGTGTACCTGGCGTGCGAATCATGCAATAATTTGCCTCTTTGTGCAGGAAGGTTCAGGTGGAATGGTGTTATCTTTTATTATATCAATAGGTTATGGAAATCTACCCGCTGCAACAAGGCGAGGAGGAGAGTCAGCCCCTGCTGGCTTCGATTTCCCGGCATGGTGCCGCTAATGATCGAGAGGGACCCGCTTCGTGATTGTTTTCTCTAACGTGGCCAAGCAGTACGGCAAGCAGATATTGTTCACGGATATCAGCTTCCAGATCAATCCCGGCGAGAAGGCCGGGCTGGTGGGGCCGAACGGATGCGGCAAGAGCACCCTATTCCGGTTAATCGCGGGAATGGAGCAGCCCGACGAGGGGTCGGTCTCTGTCCCAGGGAAGATGAGAATCGCTTATTTCCGGCAGGAGGTGGACGACATGCAGGGCTGGAGTGTGCTCGACGAAGCGATTGCCGGCAGCGGGGAGTTGGGGGAACTCCATCATGCGCTCGAGGCGCTCCAGTACGAGATGGCCAGCCGGGACCATGCCGGCGCAATGGAAGAGGTTTTGGCCCGCTATGGAAACATGCAGCACCGCTATGAGAGCCTGGGCGGCTATGCCCTGGAGTCCCAGGCACGCGAGGTGCTCCATGGACTGGGGTTCGAGGACGATCAGATTGACGGCGATGTCGGCCACCTCTCGGGCGGCTGGAAGATGCGGGTTTCCATCGCAAAGGTGCTCCTCGGAAACCCCGAAGTGCTGTTGATGGACGAGCCCACCAACCACCTGGACATCGAGTCGATTGTCTGGCTCGAGCGCTTTCTCAAGGATTCGCCCTGCACCCTGATCATGACCTCCCACGACCGGGACTTCATGAACCGAGTGGTGGACCGGATCGTCGAGATCGACGGCGGCGAGGTGTTTCTCTACACCGGGGATTACGACAACTATGAGCGCGAGCGGGCGCTGCGCGAGGCCAACCGCGAAGCCGCCTACGCCCGGCAGCAGGCCATGCTAGCCAAGGAGAGCCGTTTCATCGAAAGGTTCAAGGCCCATGCCGCCAAAGCTGCTCAGGTGCAAAGCCGCGTGAAACGTTTGGACAAGATCGAGAAAATCGAGCTGCCGCGCACGCGCAGGGTAGTGCGCTTCGATTTTCGCGAACCGCCGCGATCCGGCGGCGACGTCGTTGCCCTCACCGGTGTTTCCAAGCGCTTCGGCGCGCGCGTGCTCTACGATAATTTCGACATGATGATCCGGCGCGGCGAACGCTGGTGCGTGATGGGTAAGAATGGTGCCGGCAAGACCACGCTGCTCAAAATGGTGGCAGGCGCGCTCGAGCCCGACGCCGGCACGGTGCGCCTGGGCGCCAGCCTCAAGATGGGCTACTTCGCTCAGCAGGCACTCGATCTGCTCGACGATGAGCTCACGGTTCTTGAGCAGCTGGAGCGCGACTTTCCCATGGAATCGCTCGGCGTGCTCCGCAATCTGCTGGGAGCCTTCCAGTTCTCCGGAGACGATGTGGACAAGCCCATCCGGGTTCTCTCCGGCGGAGAGAAATCCCGGCTGATTCTGGCACGGATGCTGTTGGATCCCCCCAACTTTCTGGTGCTGGACGAACCCACCAATCACCTGGATCTTGCTACGAAGGAAATGCTCGTCGCTGCGCTTAAAAGATTCGAAGGTACGATGCTGTTCGTTTCCCACGACCGCACGTTCCTGCGCGGCCTTGCCAGCCGCGTGCTGGAGCTGGGCGGCGCGGGCACGGATCATTCGCAACCCGTGCAGTATCCTGGTACCTATGAGGAGTATGCCCGCACGACCGGCAGGGAAGCGCCGGGAGTGCACAACTGAGACCCGCCTCGCGCTGCGAAGATGTGAAAACATCATATGCAGACATCGAACCGCCAAGACCACGAAGACCGCGAAGAAAAATAACTGCAATTCTTTGCGGTCTTCGCGGTGACTGCTGTTGCCACCCGGCTGCGGTGCGCTTGGCATTTTTTCACAGCTTCTGCGTTCCCTGGGTTCGGGGCATGTGCGCACGCAAGAGGCCGTACCTGGGAATAGAATTCGTGCACGGGCTGGGTCCAGCTCTCAGGCTCTGCTGATAAACTCGCCCGTCTGCGTGTGTACCCGTACCACTTCGCCCTCTTTTATGAACAGAGGCACACGCACCTGCAGCCCTGTTTCCAGCGTAGCGGGTTTGGTGGCGCCGCCCAAACCGGTGTCGCCGCGTGTTCCCGGCTCCGTCGCTGCCACGACGAGTTCGACAAAGGGGGGCAGTTGTGCCGCAATTGGCTCACCGTTGTACTTGCGCACATGCAGGGCTGTCCCATCCTTCAAGTAGAGGCGGTCGTCGCCCAACTGGTCCGCGGTCAGGGAGAACTGCTCAAAATTCGCCTCGTCCATGAAATGATAGTTCTCGCCGTCGGAATAGAGATAAGAAGCCGGGGTCAGCACGACATCCGCCTCCACGAACTTCTCACTGGTCTTGAAGGTCTTCTCGAGCACGGCGTTGGTGATCAGATGGCGCATTTTGGTGCGCACCATCGTGGACGCTCCGCGCGCGCTCGGCGAAGCGAAGAAGACTTCCATTACCGTGAAGGGCTGACCGTCCACCACGATCAGCATTTTTCGTTTCAGCTCATTCGCCCCAATTAGTGCCATGAGTCCATACCCCTGGTATTCAATATTGAAGTTCATCTGCGTCGAGGCATAAAAAAGATATGATAATCCCGCTCTCCGGTAAATAGCGGGAATTGCCTTTTCGTTGTTTTGCGGGCTCGTAAGGCCCCAGGTTGCGCAACTCCGCGGTGAAGCGATGAGGGTGAAGCAAAGATGAGAAAAGACGTGATCGTCATCGGCGGCGGCGCGGCCGGCCTGTTTTGCGCGTTCCATGCCGGCAGGCGGGGGCGCTCGACGCTCGTGCTCGAACGCTCCGAAAAGGTCGGCAGGAAGATTGCGATCAGCGGCGGCGGCCGCTGCAATTTCACGAATCTGCACACGAGTCCCGCGCATTTCATCTGCGGCAATCGGCATTTTCACAAGTCCGCGCTGGCGCGCTTTACGCCCCAGGATTTCCTTGCGCTGGTTGAACGGCACGGCATCCGCTGGCATGAAAAAAAGCTCGGCCAGTTGTTCTGCGACGGCAGCGCTCAGGAAATCATCAGGATGCTGCTCAAAGAATGCACCGACGCCCACGTTGAACTCCGCCTAAATTGCCGCGTGCGCGCGGTCGAGAAGAAAAATCTCTTCAGGATCACAACCGACCAGGGAGAGCTGGAATGTGAATCGCTGGTGGTTGCGACGGGTGGGCTGTCGCTGCCGAAGCTCGGCGCGACCGATCTCGGTTATCGCCTCGCCCGGCAATTTGGCCTGGGCATCTTGCCTACGAAGCCCGCACTGGTGCCTTTGACTCTAGCCGCTCACGATCGGGCGATCTTCGGAGCTCTGAGCGGCGTTGCGGTGGATGCGCGCGTCAGTTTGCGCGATCAGCAATTCCGCGAGCATATTCTCATCACGCATCGCGGCCTGAGCGGTCCCGCGATTCTGCAAATCTCCTCCTACTGGAATCCGGAGGAGACAATGGCCATCGACCTCATGCCGGATGGCGAGGTGGAGGAGTGGCTGGCCCACAACCAAGGGAGCTCGAAACCACTGAAGACCTTGCTGCGTCAATTTTGGCCGCAGCGCTTTGCCGAGGCCTGGGCCGAGGCGCACGCCGCATCGAAACCCCTGCGGCGATACTCCCGGAAAGAGCTGCGCGCGGTTGCCGAGCGGTTGCGGTGCTGGAAGATCACGCCCTGCGGCACGGAAGGTTATGGCAAGGCCGAGGTCACGGCGGGCGGCGTGGATACGTGTGAGCTGTCGTCCCAGACAATGGCAGCGCTGCGGGTCGCGGGCCTGCATTTTGTCGGCGAAGTCGTGGATGTGACCGGCCATCTAGGGGGATTCAATTTCCAATGGGCATGGGCATCAGGCTTTGCCGCCGGCCAGGCTGTCTGAGAGGAGGTCCAGGAACGCCTGCACAGCTGCTGAAACACTGTGATCGCGGGCCTGGACTACGTGCAGCGGACGAATCAGATCATTTGTGCTGCTGAGAACGATCCCTTTCTTCTGGATCCCTGCACACACGATTACCTTTTTGCTGCCACCCGAGTACCGTGTGCTGATGGCTGCGTTGCTGTCGATCGCGCTCGGGGCCATCCTGGCCTTCGCGAAAAAGCGAGCGCACCTGTCCGTCGGGTCATAGACGTTTGCAGTCCACGAAACACCCGAAATCACTTTCCGGTGTTTCGTGGGTTTCGTGGTTCGCAGAATGCGGCGCGGAATCCGCCAAGCTCCCAGCTAGCGCACATTAAGAGCCGAATTGAAAACAACCTTGAACGTTCCGAACGGCTGACCGCGCCACTGGGGTCGGAAGCCGAAGAGTATGACATGGCCCTTATCGAGTTCGACATCAAGCGCTGCTGCCTTCCCCTGCAGATACTTTTCGCCGATCAAATACCCTGACAGGAGCGGCGAGCCCGTCTCCTGATATTTTGCCAGGATTTTGCCTTTGAATCCCTCGAGGGTGTCGAAGACCGGGCTGCCATCCACGAACACAGCCGCCTTCTCCGGCATGCCCGCCATAACGGGATGCGTCGCATCGGTAATTACCTCGACGAGCGAGCCGCGCAGGAAGAAATCCTCCGGTCGCAGGCCCTCGACGGCGTTCTTGACCGGCAGCTTGAACTGCTGAACCGCAAAGCGGTATGCGCTGTTAAAGCAGACCAGGGTCCCGCCGCCGCGGATGAACTGTTCGAATCCCTGCAGATCCTCCTCGGTCAGGTTGTAGGCGTATTCCGGGCGGACGGCCCGGCCGGCGCCGCCCCCGCGGCCACCGGCGGCTTGCGCCGCAGCTCCTGCCTGAGCCGCGGTGCCCGCGGCCACTGCCTGACCTCTGCCGCCTGCCTGGGCCATACCCGCACCGCGGCCTCCGGCATCGCCACGCCCGCCGCTACCTGCGACTGGAATCCTGGCGTCATCGGCAAGGATGACGACTTCGACCCTATCGCGCAGCGATCCATGAAAGTCCTCAGGGTGCAAGCTTATGAACTCGAAGCCATACTGCTCGATCGTCCAACGGGTCCAGCCTTCGTCCATGCTGCCGGTCCAGGGCTGGAACAGGCCGATGCGGGGTTTTTTCAACGGTGTGCCGCTAGCGGCGGTGCGTTCGGCGACGAGCGCGAGCGAATTGACCAGCTCCGACTGGGCCGACTCAGACAGGCCCGTGATCAGATAACGAGACTGCCCGCCCGAAACGAATTGCACGCTTCCGCCTTGCTTCCATGCCCTGTTGATGGCGCGGTACGCGTTATTCTGTGCCGGATCGACGGCAAGGGCAGGACCGCTCCCGATGACCTTTCCTGGCGGCGGCACGATTGCCGCCGCGGTGGAGTTTGAATTGAAGCCGATTCCGGGCGCGCTGTCGAAAGGTGCCGGGTCATTGATGACCGCCATGTTGTAAGGCGTAGGCTTCAGCTTCGGATCCGGTTTTGTCCCCAGCAACTTCATCTTCGCACGCATTTCATTTGTGAGCGGCGTCGAGGCAGCAATGCACCTGACCCCCATCTGCAGCGGCAGCGTCCAGCCCGCGGCATCATAAGGCCGCAGGGGCGGGCCGCCCGGGTACTGGCGTAGATCGGGATACTTCTGGACATTCAGCACCTCGCGGGCGAACGCCGCGAATTCCTGGTCGGTCGGAACCACCCAGGTGCCGGCTGGATAGGTTGCATTGTCCAGGGTGACCGGCGACATCAGTTGCGACACGCGCACCCCCGAGAATGCCAGGCGCCGCAGGAGCTCGACGGCGGCAACAGGATCGCGCTGATCCTGGGGGATAATATAGGCGAAGGGGGCTTCCTTCTTGCCGCGGGCAATCTGATCGCGGCCGGCCTGATAACGGTTGTACAGCAGCGATTCCTTGTACTTCGCGGCGTATGCGAGCGTCGAAATCGCAGCGGTTTCATCATAGGCGACGGCGTCGCCGAGGTGCCACCAGCCTCCCGACCATGGGCTGGAGTAGAGGCTCTGCGGCCGCAGGTCACGAAAGTTCTGCGGAATATCGTTAATCGTATACTCGCGCGGCGTCATGATGTTCCCGGCAGTTTCCGTCCAGAACGCCGGGATATTCTTGAAGATCGGTGCGTAGTCGACGTAGCCGGGATACCACGCATCAAAGGAGGTGCCCATGTGCGTTGCGCCGACCTGGCCGCGTTCTTCAAGTCCCTGCGCGATCGCCATACCGATCATGTTGACTTCGCGCGACATCAGGTAGGGAGCGTCGAATCCAACCGGCTCAGAGAAGGGCGGCAGCCAGATGCGCGTGGGAAACGGAGCTGTCTGGTGGAAAACGTAGATGATGTGCGGCTCCCACTGGCGCCAGAAGTGCTCCATCACCCTCGATTCAACCATGTTGATCATGTAGGCATCGCGATTGTTGTCGTGGCCAACGTACTCCTGGTAAAGCCGCGGCAAGCCCGTATTTTCATAAGGTGTGCCGAAGTTCTTCATGTACCACTCCGCCACCATCTGTTGCCCATCCGGATTCATAGTGGGCCATACCATCACGATGTCGTTGTCGAGAATCTCCTTGATCCGGTGATCCTCGGTCCGGCTGAGGAGATCGAATGCGAGTTGGGGCATCATCTGAGCTCCTGCCACCTCCGTCGCGTGGCAGCCGCCGTCGAGGTGGACGAAGGCTTTGCCTTCCATCGCCAGCTTGTGAGCCTGCTCGTCGCTGATGCCCTCGGGATGGGCAAGGAGCTGCGCAATCTCGCGATAGCGATCGATCTTGGCCAGGTTTTTCGGATCCGAGATCAGCGCGAAATAAATGGTGCGGCCCAGCGTCGTCTTGCCGGCCTCCATGAGTTGCAGGTATTTGCTCGACGCCGCGAGTTTCCTGAAGTAGGCGATCGATTGTTCGTAGGTAGCCAGCTTGTTGTCGGCGCCCGCTTTGAATCCAAACACGGATTCGGGTGCCGGCACGATGCCGGGGCCTGCAGACAGCACGGTGGAGCACAATAGGAGCAAGACAGGAACCAATGTTGCCGTTTTTCGCATCGCGATCTCCCTCTTGAAAGGCGGCGCCCGGCTTGGAGCGCGGCTACGCAAAAATAAAAGCCATCCTACCTCGGGTAGTGCAGGGAGACAACATTCATTTATGCAGGCGTCCATCAACGCTTGGCCATTGGCTTTATTCACTGAAGATTTCTCAACGCAGCAGAAATTGATCGCTGAAACCGGAAACCTCACCCGCGCCGCCGTGGAAGGCCGCTTGTCAGCGCGCGCGGACGCTAGGAGCCCGTCCGAGAATTAGGAGGGGCCGCGTTCCGAGCGCCGCGGTGGCAGATGCAAGGCGGCGCGACGCAGGCGATGTCTCGGTACATCGTCGAGGAGCGCCAACGCCGCAGATGCCCCCGCGCCGCCGGAACCTGAAGGGCGCATGGGGGTTGCGGGGCGATCTCCGCGTTGCTCGTCGGGCACGATGTGCACCCACATAGCCGCCACCTCGCGCCTTGAGCTCGCCCCGCAAGCCCCATGCGCGCGACCCCTCCTAATTCTCGGACGGGCTCCTAGTCAGTTCAAGGGCAGCTACAAGGAACTGGTGCAGGGAATGAACGATACGCTGGATGCCGTTATCAGCCAGGTCAACGAGGCTGCTGCAGTCCTGGAAAAACTGGCGCAGATGCAAAATTTACCCTAACGTATAGCGGCTTTTAGGCCGATTGATCGAGACATGAATAAGCGCAGCCGAGTCCGGTTCATGAGCGATATACCTGTTACGGTCACCTGCCTGACTCCCCCGGGCACGCCCATCAAGGGCAGGCTGGCCAACCTCTCGGCCCACGGTCTCAGCGTGATCTTGAGCCGTGAATTGCCCGCTGCCTCTGCCATCAAGGTGGAATGGGGAACCTATGAATTCGTGGGTGAATTGGTCTACTGCCAGCCACACGGGAAAGAGTTTTTAGCCGGATTGAACGTTGAAACTCCCGTCTACGACACAAAAAAGTCAACCACAACCAGCAAGAGCCTGATCTGAGTCGATATTTCCCCGCCTGACAAAAACCCCGGCAAGCTCGATCCACACTGAAACTTTCTGATTACAGCTGGGTTATAGCCACAAGGAAACCATGTTTCCCCAAGCCAGAAAAGCGCTTGGATTTTGGAGGGACATCGTTTGGACTTGCCTGGGAAGGTGATATTCTGATAAGCACTTTTGGAATCGGGACCCTTACCGGGAGACTGAAGACCTGCGACGCCCTTGGGCGGTTGGGCATGCTCCGCCTCCAGGCTCAATGGTTCGCGGACCAAAAGAAAGACATAGCAAAAGACAAAACACGGATTGAAGCGACGAGATGGTGAAACCATTGATTTCGGCGGTTGTGCTCTCTGCAGCGTTGGCGGGGACGGCGGTGCCCCAGGCCGGTCAAAGCCCATTTGAAAGCCCGGCGGTCTTGACGCCCCGAACTAAGATTGACGAACTGGTTTTGAACCGGCTCAAGCGATTAAGCCTTCAGCCTGCCAATATCTGCTCGGACGCGGTGTTTGTCCGGCGCGCCTACTTGGACGTGATCGGCACGCTGCCGACTGCTCAGGAAGCGAAAGATTTCCTGTCGGACCAGGATCCCAACAAACGCGGCGCTCTGATCGATCGCTTGCTGGAACGGGAAGAATTTGCGGATTACTGGGCGATGAAATGGAGCGATCTGCTGCGCATCAAATCGGAATTCCCCATCAATCTTTGGCCCAATGCGGTGCAGGGGTATTACCGCTGGATTCGGACCAGTCTCAAGGGCAATTTACCCTATGACCGGTTTGTGCGGGAGATGCTGACTGCGAGCGGCAGCAATTTCCGCGTTCCTCAGGTCAACTTCTACCGCGCCGTTCAAAGCCGGGAGCCGCAGGCGATTGCCCAGGCCGTTGCCTTGACCTTCATGGGGACACGGGCAGAGAAATGGCCGAAAGAACGGCTGGCAGGAATGGCGGCCTTCTTCTCGCAGATCGGCTACAAACCTACCACCGAGTGGAAAGAGGAAATCGTTTCCTTCGATATTGGCAAGGCGGCAGCTGCAGCCGGCAAGCCGCTGGGTGCGGTTTTTCCTGACGGCAAACCCGCTCGCATATCGCCGAACCAGGACCCGCGGGAGGCCATTGTGAACTGGCTCATTGCGCCGGAAAACCCATGGTTCGGGCGCAACATCGTGAATCGCGTCTGGTCGTGGCTGCTTGGGCGCGGCATCATCGACGAGCCGGATGACATCCGACCGGACAACGCGCCGAGCAATCCCGAATTGCTGGCGTTCCTGGAGCGCGAACTGGTCGCATCGCACTATGATCTCAAGCACATTTATCGGCTGATCCTAAACTCGCAGACTTATCAGCTCTCCTCCATTCCCAAAACCGATCGGCCTGAAGGTGCAGCCAATTTTGCCTGCTATCCGCTGCGCCGACTGGATGCCGAGGTGCTGATTGATGCCATCTGCCAGATCACCGGCACGACGGAGCAGTACTCCAGCCCCATCCCGGAACCATATACCTTCATCCCGGAGGACCAGCGCTCCATCGCTCTGGGGGATGGCAGCATCACCAGCTCCTTCCTCGAAATGTTCGGTCGTGCGCCTCGAGATACTGGTCTGGAGTCTGAACGCAACAATCGTTCCACGGCTGAACAGAGGCTGCATATGCTCAATTCGAGTCATATTCAGCTTAAGATCCAGCAAAGCACGAAACTTCGAACCCTGGTTCAGCCCGGGGGCAATCCCAGAGCTCCCATCGACGCAGTTTACCTCACAGTTCTTTCACGTTTGCCGACGGACGAGGAGATGAAGGTTGTAGGTGCATATTTCCAGAAAGTAACTGGCAACAAGTGGCCGGCGGTTGTCGACCTTGTCTGGGCTCTTATCAACACCCCGGAGTTCCTCCATCGGCACTGAAAGGCAGGTTGAGAAATGAGCGCGCGAAAAGATTCCACAGGCAGGTCACGAGGTTCGGATGCTATGGACCTTCTCTCCGGGCTGCGCGGCATGCAGATATCGAGACGGGAGGCGCTGCGCCTCGGCCTCTGGGGAGCGGCTGGATTGCTCACGGCCGGCGGATCCGTGATGCGCGGGCTGGCTGCAGCACCGTCGGGCAAGGCCAAGTCGGTGATCCAGATCTGGATGTGGGGAGGCCCGTCGCATCTGGATACCTTCGATCCCAAACCGGCTGCGGGCTATGATTACTGCGGACCATTGGACAAGCCGATCCACACCAATGTGGACGGGATCGTGATTGGCGAACTGCTTCCCCTGCTCGCGCAGCAGGCCGACAAATACTCCATCATCCGCAGCATGACCCACGGCATCAACGCCCATGAAACGGCTTCGTACATGGTCCAAACCGGACGAAAACCCGGCGAACGGCTGGTCTACCCCTGCGTGGGCGCCGTGGTCTCGCTGTTCAGGGGCTACAATGCCGGATACAGTGGACTGATCCCACCCTACATTGTCCTGACCCAGCCCCAGGGACGTTTCTCCGAGGATGGATTTCTAGGACAGCGCTACAAGCCTTTTGCTACCGGGGGCGACCCGGCCCAGGCACGGTTTGCCGTGGAAGGAATCGTCGCTCAGGGCATCACCGACCAGCGGCAGCAGGACCGGCGTGAATTGCTCCACCAACTGGACACGCTGGGAAAGGCCATGAAAGATGACGCCGCCGTGAAGACTCTTTCTCAAGCAGAGCAACAGGCCTACGAGCTTATCCTGGGCGACGGGGGCAAGGTCTTCGATCTTTCGCAGGAGAAGGACGAGATGAAAGATCGTTACGGCCGCAATACATTTGGGCAATCCTGCCTGGTGGCGCGGCGATTGGTGGAGAAGGGCGTTCCTTTTATCACCATCAACTATCAAGGCTGGGACACTCACCGGCAGCATTTTCAAATCATGCGCCAAAGATTGCCGCAGATGGATCGCGGCATGGCAACGTTGCTCCAGGACTTGTCGGATCGCGGCCTGCTGGACAGCACGATTATCTGGTGGAGTGGTGAATTCGGAAGGACGCCCAGAGTCCAGTGGGAAGCGCCCTGGAATGGCGGGCGCGGGCATTACGGTCAGGTCTTCTCCGCTGTGGTCGCAGGCGGCGGATTCCAAGGCGGCCACGTCGTCGGGGCATCGGACGCTCGCGGAGAGGATGTGAAGGACCGCCCGGTCTTTCCGTGCGATCTCATCGGCAGCATGTACGAACTGCTCGGCATCGATACGGATGGAAAGCTGCCCAATCCGGAGGGTCTCGATATTCGGGTAACGCCTACCGCCGCCGACGGCATCAGCATGGGCGGGCGTCTGAAGGAGATCATGTAATCGGGAACACGCGCCGGAGTTGGATGCGCGCCATTTGGATTGCTTGGATTGAGAAGAATCCAGAATTCAGAATAAAGAATTCAGAAGCTAGAACTAAGATTCCGGAATCGGCAAGAGAGCGTTCATTAAAGGAAAGGTCGCAGTAGATATCCAAGGGCCGGCGTTTATTCTGAGTTCTACATTCTGAATTCTCCATTCTTCCTCACAAGGGGAACATTCGATGAAATCACTCACTGGATTGGTAACCTTCTCGCTGGCAACCTTCCTGGCGGCGGTCCCGGCCGCGCGCGCACAGAATGCTCCGCATATTGCCTATGTGTTGCCCGCCGGCGGACAGCAGGGCACGACCATCCAGGTGAAAGTCGGGGGGCAGTTTCTGCCCAACGTAGCTGACGTTTACATCTCCGGCCGCGGTATCCAAGGTACGGTGGCGGAATATGCCAGGCCCATGAATGGCAATATGGCCACGGAGCTGCGGGACAAGTTGGCGGAGCTGATGAAAAAGCCGGCGGATGCGGAGGTCCAGAAAGAAATCATCGATATCAGAACCAAACTGCTCGTCTTCAACAATGAGCGCACCATGAGTCCGGTTCTTGCCGAGACCGTCACGGTGCAGGTCACGATCGCCCCTGACGCTCAGCCCGGTGAGCGTGAACTGAGACTGGCGACGCCGCAAGGGCTGTCGAATCCGCTCGTTTTCTGCATCGGCCAGCTCCCTGAATTCAATGAAAAGGAATCATTCAACGTCAACGTTCAGCCCGGCTCCAATCAACCGCAAATCGCGCAGCCTGCTACCCTGATGAACGTCACGTTGCCGGCGTTCATAAATGGCCGGATCAAGCCCGGTCTGGCCAGGCCGCAGGTTCCTCCGCGCCCGGGGCAGCAGTTCACTCCCGGCGATGCGGACCGGTATCGCTTTGAGGCGCACCGTGGCCAGCAGTTGGTGATTACCGCCAGCGCGCGGGAATTAATCCCATATCTCGCTGACGCTGTCCCCGGATGGTTTCAAGCGACTCTGGCGCTCTATGATGCGCAAGGGAATGAATTGGCGTACGACGATGACTTTCGTTTCAAACCTGATCCGGTGATCCATTTCGAAGTCCCCAAAGACGGCGAGTACACCATCGAAATCAAGGATGCGTTGTACCGGGGACGCGAGGATTTCATCTACCGCATCGCTGTGGGCGAGTTGCCGTTTGTGACCAGCATTTTCCCGCTGGGCGGCCGGGCCGGCGCTCTGACTGCCGTCAAACTTTCGGGCTGGAACCTGCCGGTGGACAAGATGACTATGGATGCCAAAGACAAAGGCCCGGGAATCTATCCACTTATCGTGCGCAAGGGGGAAAATGCATCCAACCAGGCGCCTTTCATGGTGGACACTTTGCCGGAAGGTTTCGAGAAGGAACCCAACAATTCACAAGGCAACGCACAGAAGGTTACGCTCCCGATCACGATGAACGGGATCATTGATCAACCGGGCGATTGGGATGTGTTCAGTTTTGAAGGCCGGGCAGGCCAGACGATCGTTGCAGAAGTATATGCCCGTAGGCTCGACTCGCCTCTGGATTCAGTGCTCAGGCTGACAGATGCCACGGGCAGGCAATTGGCTTTCAACGATGACCATGAAGACAAGGGATTCGGATTGGAGACGCATCACGCAGATTCCTATATCAACTTTACTCTGCCTGCGAACGGAACATACTACCTCTATCTGGGCGACGCTCAGCAGAAAGGGGGCGGGGAATACGCCTACCGATTGCGCATCAGTGCTCCTCGGCCCGATTTCGATCTTCGGGTGGTTCCTTCCGCCATCAACGCAGGCGCCGGCCAGACGATCCCCGTCACGGTCTACGCGCTGCGCAAAGATGGTTTTGCCGGGGACATCACGCTGGCCTTGAAAGGGGCCCCAAGGGGATTCACGCTGAGCGGCGCACTCGTGCCGTCAGGGCAAGACCAGGTGCGGCTCACGCTGACGATTCCGCAGATCCAGCAGAGGGAACCTATCAGCCTGGGCATGGAAGGCCGCGCGGCCATCCAGGGACAGGAGATCCGACGCATGGCAGTGCCTGCGGAAGATATGATGCAGGCGTTTGCCTACCGTCATCTCGTTCCTGAGGAAGATCTGAAAGTCGCCATCCGGCGCGGCGGTGCGCCCCGCGCCCCGATCCGAATTACCAGCGAACAGACTGTGATGATCTCTGCGGGTGAAGCAGTCAGAATTCCTGTTCAGATCCAGTTGCCTCCAAACAATCCCTTTGAGAGGATCCTGCTCGAGCTGAGCGAGCCGCCGGACGGAATCACCCTGCGCGAGATGCAGGCCGTTCAGGGAATGACCGAAATTGTACTGCAATGCGATGCGGCCAAGGCCAAGCCCGGCCTAAACGGCAACCTGATCATCAATGTCTTTGGTGAGCGCCAACCGCCAGCCGCAGCCGGAAAGGTTGCGGCAAACCGGCTGCGCATTTCGCTGGGCACCTTGCCGGCCATCCCCTTCGAAATCATCAAGCGCAAGTAATTGATGCCGCATTTGCACACTGTTTCTCCGTCGTTTTTGACTTTTCAGCGGTAAGAAGTCAAACTCATGCCCAATAATCATTTTGTAACTATGTGGACTCCCCTGCTCATTCACACCCTCGTTAGCAGAATGTAAAATCTGATCCTGAACCCCCAGAATTGAACCTATTCCGGCCCACGAAGCATCCTAATGATTGAAGTCATTTGGTGGGAATGGCTATGCTGACTTCGATTCAAAGGAGAAATAAAAATGAAACACCGGATCTTGTTAGTATGTTTAGCGATAACGGTCGGGTTGGTTTCCTTGCCGGCAGCGGCGGTGCCACGGCCGCAAGGTGAACCTGCCGCGCAGGTTCAGCAAGGTGCGACAGAACCCGGTTCGGCACCTGTGCCCCCAACGTTGACACTTCCCGTCGGGACCCTCATCACCGTGCGCACTACTCAGATGTTGTCGAGCGATAAAAACCAGCCCGGAGATCCGTTCACGACAGTGCTCGAGCAACCGCTTGTTGCTCAGGGCTGGGTCGCAGCCAGGCGCGGCCAGACGGTGATGGGCCGCGTAGCAGCTGCCCAGAAAGCAGGCCGGGCATCCAGTGTATCGCAGCTTGCCATCGAACTTAGCGAGTTAACGATGGTGGATGGCCAGCAGGTGCCGATTCGAACCCAATTCATTCAAAGCTCGGCGGGCACATCGCGGGCGCAGGATGCCACCGCCATCGGCGCAACTACCGGCATCGGCGCCGCGATTGGGGCTGCCGCGGGTGGAGGCGAGGGGGCTGTCATAGGCGCCGCGGCCGGCGCCGCCGCCGGCATAGCCGGAGTTCTGACCACGCGCGGGCGGCCAACCGAGATTCCTCCGGAATCGGTCATGACCTTCCGCTTGGAGAATGCGGTCACCATTGACACACAGCAGAGCCGGCAAGCGTTCCTGCCGGTCACTTCACAGGACTACGCAAGCAGCGGCTCACCGCGCACGGCAGAGCGCTATACACCGCGGGTCTATCAGGCGCCGCCGGGCTATTATTATCCGCCCTACGATTACTGCTACGGCTGCTACCCAGGCCCATACCTTGGCTACTACGGTGCTTTCGGTTTTGGCTATGGACCAAGGATATACATGGCGCCCAGAGTATTCATCGGACCGCGCTTTGGCCGGCGCCGATAGAGCTGGTGTCGAATCAGACCTCCTCCGTGATAGTCCCTGGCGTCTTGGCGGTTTAAGGGGCAAACGCCAAGACGTCCAGCCTCGAAGTTACTGGCACCCGCATTACCAAGGCCCCGGAGCCAATAGATAGTAGCCCCGGGCAAGCGCAGCGCAGCCCGGGGTAGGATAATAGAAAATGATAGAGCCCCGGCAGGGGCGATGGAATGACGGCAGTGACGAACGCGGATTTGATCTTGTCTTTCGTCCCTCCAGGGCTCTTCGTCGTTGTTTGGCTGACCCCGGGCGGCGCTGCGCTTGCCCGGGGCTGTTATCTTTCGGCCCCTCCGGGGCTCTCATAAGCCTGACGCCTCCCTTTGGGAGGCCTCCTGAAGCCACCCGCTCTGCGGGTGGAGCCTCACCTAGCTAATGTTTCGCGTCCGACCCCAACATCACAATTCCCGTATATTGCCCTCTGCTGTTTCAGTTCGTCCAAGGCATGAAGAACGTCGGGGGATACCTGACCAGGAGGGTCCGCTGCAAAAGCGGTCTGGGGCAAAGGGGCGAATGGGTGTACGTGAATGCGGGCTCCCAGGCGCGACAGCTCCTTGAGGACCGCGACCGTCTCGCGCGCATCCTCCACGCTTTCGCCTGGTAGGCCGACAATAAAGTCGACAATTACTTTGTAACCGAATTTGCGCGCCAGGGAAACTGCGGTCAAAACATCTGCGACCGTGTGGGACCGATGGCAAATCTCCAGCATGCGCTGGCTGCCGGACTGCGCGCCGATCACAATCTCATCGTTGTCCGCGAACCTGCGCACCAATTCGAGCGTCTCCGGAGTCACATGCTCAGGCCTTACCTCGGACGGGAAATAGCCGAAGATGATGCGGCCATGGGAAGCCATGGTCTCACGAAGCGCAGTCAGCAAATCGCTCATGGCCGCCAAGTTGAGTTGGCGCCCATCCGGTGATCCATAGGAAAATGCGTTGGGGGATAGCAGACGTACGACTTTGCGGCTTCTTGAACTGAGGCTGGCCGCCTGGCGAACGACCGCGGCTATGCTGCGATTGCGCGGCTGAAGGCCGAAGATATGGGAAGTCTGGCAGAAGCTGCATGCAAAGGGACAGCCGCGCGTAATTTCAATCGGGCCGAACATCCCCCGCTTTGGCGCGAACGAGGGGAATGCATCGATGTCGACCGGATCGGTGCGAGGGTTGATGACCACCCCGTCCCGGTCGCGAAACGCGATGCCAGCTACATCCCGAAACTCCTGCCCTGCGGCAAGTCGCTTGAGCACCTTCGGGAAACTCACTTCTGCCTCACCGCGGAATACGATATCAACTCCGGAATTAAGCGTATCGTGGACGTTCGCGGTGGCATGCGGCCCACCCGCAATGATTGTGAGCCCTCGCTCATGACACGATCGGAGTTCCTGGACCAGATGCTGCATTTGCTCGAATTGCATAGTAAGGATGGATAGACCGATGATGGTCTGCTCGTGGCTATTCAGATTTACAGCTGCCACGGCTTTGAGTTCCTGCGGCGTCCTGGCCAAATGGATCGGCCACCCCTCAAAATCCGGATTGTCGTCAATCACTCCGGCGAGTGCATTGAAACTGTATTTGTTGAAAGAATGATAATAAAAAACCAGGGGGATCCTGCCGGGAAAAGCCTTTGTAAGCATAGGCGCGGGAAGGAAAGGGGTCAGGTCTGGAAAATTTCATTTTTGTGGCGACAAAAATGAAATTTTCCAGACCTGACCCCCGGATTTTATTTGATCGGTGCAGGTACGTTCAGGGTGATGTTGTATTTTTTGAGTGTATCGCTCATTGCCGTTCCTTTTGCCAGGAAGGCGTTGGCTTCCAGAAGGGCTTTAGGGAATGCCAGCTTGAGATCGCTATACTGCTTCAGGATTGGGTCACTCGGCAGCTCCCAGAAAGACATGATCTGGCCCTTCAGGTAACCGGCCAGGTTGACATATCCTTGACCCCGGCCTCCGCCTCCAAAGCCGGCTTGCGCCGGGTTGAATCCACCGGTGTTTTCCGCACCGGCCGCAGCGCCTGGCGCTCCGCCCCGGCCCCCGGCCGCCGCGCCAGCAGCCGCTGCACCACCAGCTGCCGCGGCACCGCCGCCGGCTGGAGCCGTGCTGCCTCCCCCGCCTCCCCGGCCGCCCCCGACTGCAGCTTGCGGTACGCCGAATTTGACGCGAATGGCTTCGAATTCCCTATTGAAGGCCTCGAATTGCGTTTTCACGGCTGCCGGCATGGTTGATTCCTTGACCTTGGCCGCGACATCGTTCATTTGCGTGTAGATCGAGTTGAGAGCCTGCTGCACCGGAGTGCTCTTGCGCTGCATGTCATGCAGGTCCATAAGGATGTCGTTGTAGCGTTTGCGCTGCAGATCGTTCAGCTGCGATTCGGGATCCACAACAACCTTGATGGGTTTGGATCCCATCGCTTTGCCGTCGACGATCAGGGACACATTGTAGGTGCCCGGCAGGACGTAGGGGCCGGCGTTACCCCCGCCGCCACCTCCACGGCCACCGCCCCCGCCTCCACCTCCACGGCCGCCGCCCCCGCCTCCACCTCCGCAGGGATTCGCCGGCATGTACCCTGGTTCCGGTTGCGCCTGAGGTATGCCCGCTATTACCGGGCCGCGTCCGCCGGGTGGAGTTCCTGGAGTGACTGCGCCGCGGCCGCCGGCTTGCCCGGTGGCAGCCTCAGGGGCACTGGCCGGAATCGGCTCAACGCGCAGATCCCAACAGCCGGTTTGAATGCCGGCCTGCAGTTTGTTGCCGGCCAAGGTCAACTCGCGCACGTCCTTACCCAATCCATCGGTGACCTTCAGTTTCAACTCCTTTGCGGGAGTCTTCAAATAGTATTGGATCATCGCCTCGTAGGGAGGATTCTCACCCAGGAAGTACTGATGCCCCCAGAACTCCTGGTTCTGGTCGTTCATGGACTTCCATTGCAGGGCAGGCCCGATCGAAAAGAGCTTCGCCTCTGCAGCAGCGCTCTGGCTGGCAGAGTATTCCTGGATGGGTTCGAGGTGATCCAGGATCCATAGTGAGCGGCCGTGGGTTGCCACGAGCATCGCATTGTCGCGCGGATGCAGTGTGATCTCATCCACGCGCACGGTCGGCAGGTTGGCCTTAAGGCGCGCCCAGCTCTTGCCGCGATCCAGTGTGAGGAAAATACCGGTTTCGGTGCCGATGTAGAGCACATCCGGATTGCGCTGGTCTTCCGTCAGCGTCTTGACCGCCTCACCCGTGAGGTTGGCGTTCAGAGAACGGAATGTGGCGCCGTAGTCGTTGCTGACCCACATGTAGGTGCCGTAATCGTTCAGCCGGTGCGCATCCACGGTTACATATACCGTTCCTGCGTCATAACGCGACGGCACGACCTCCGACACCCAAGCGCCCTTTGGGAAGCCCGGGATCTTGTCGGTAACGTTCTGCCAGGTCTTGCCGCCGTCCTTGGTGGCGCTCACCACGCCGTCATCCGTGCCTGTGTAGAAGATGCCGGGCTGTTTCGGTGACTCCGCAAGCGAGACGATCGTCGGCCAGTTTGAGATGCCGTCATTTCTGGAGATACGGACGTCACTGTCCTTGACCCCCATGATCATCGGTTCATTGCGATTGGCGTTGGTGGTGAGATCCGGGCTCAGAACCGTCCAGGTATCGCCGCGATCCGTGGACTTGAAGACATACTGTGCCGCCACGTAAAACACCCCAGGATCGTGCGGCGAGAAGATCATCGGCGTATCCCAATTCCAGCGATAGCGCTCGCCGGCCGCCGCCGGCGGCGTGACGTTATCAGGGCTCGGGCGGATGCTCTTCGAGTCTCCCGTCACCCGGTTCTTCCGAGTCATGTTGCCATCCTGTGACTCGGTATAGACAATGTGCCAGTCGCGC
>JBGQNR010000023.1:0-44569 GCA_041501225.1 Acidobacteriota bacterium | reverse complement strand
CCTCCATAGACGAGTTCCGTCAGCTTAACCTTCATGAATACGAATTATTGCCAAAGTGGAACTACACCATTGCGCCTAACCTGACGTAATATGCAATGGCTCTCCTGCAAAATGTGAAGTTATTTTTGCGCGGGCCCTAAGGCCTCTCTTCTCTCCTTTCCAATGGAGGATGTCCAGGCAAAGCGTATATATCGCGTGGTCCGACCCCATTGGCCATTATCCCGGTCAGGCGGTAGCATACTCGAGCCCACCTTGCTACAGTATTTCAGATGCAGAGGGATGGGTAAGAAACGGAGGTTCCTTATGCCAAAGTACGTCATCGAACGGGAAATTGCGGGTGCCTCTCGGTTGTCTCCACAAGAGCTCCAGGCGGTCGCGCAAAAATCCTGCAGCGTGCTGCGAAATCTCGGGCCTGAAATCCAGTGGCTCCACAGCTACGTGACCGAGGACAAGATTTACTGCATTTACATTGCGCCCAACGCCGAGATGATCCGGGAGCATGCCTGCCAGGGCGGTTTTCCTGCCAACCGCATCTCCGAGGTCAAGACCGTCATCGATCCGACCACTTCGGAAGGGTGAGGATCCTCGACTTGGCCTGCAGGCAAAAGGCCGGCTCCGGAGATAGCCATCTCCGCGCGCTCGCGGGCAGCAATGGCATTGAGGTGCACGGCGTTTTGTGGGTAGTTGATGAACTTGACGAACGGCAGGTCAGCGCTGCGGAAGCGCTCCACGGCGCCCTTCGGTTGCTTGCGGATGATCCTGCGGTGAGTCTGCCCCGGCGTGAATGGATGGCATGCATCAGGCGGTACAGCGAACCATGAGATGAACGGGTAAGCGGGTGTGTTGCGGGAGCCAGCATCCTCTCGCGAGGCAGACCCTTCGAGGCTGCGTAAAGGAGCTGATCATGAGGAAGTTCTTCATTCTTGTTGCCTGCGTGTGCATTGCATTCTCGCTCTCTGCCCAGCGGATCGCTGGGAACGGGCCAGAAGTCGGGCGAGCTGAAAAGACCGCTGCCGCATTGAGCGCGGATCAGGAGGCCATGGGCAATATCGCCGATGACTGGAAGAATGCCTACAATGGCGGCGACGCCACCAAGGTCGCCGCGCTTTATTGCGAAGACGGCTATTATCTTTCTGCGCACATCCTGGCCCACGGGCGGGATGCCATCCAGGCATACTGGCAGCGCGGCATCGCAGCCGGCGGCCACATTGACTTCATCAAGCCTCTCACCACCTTCTACTCCGGAGACCTTGGTTACACCGCCGGAACCTACCAGGCTACGAACGCAGGAGTGACGGTTGATGGGCGAATCCTGATTGTGCTCAAGAAGGTCAACGGCAGGTGGCTGGTTGCTGCCCACGAGACGGTGGTTCGCGACCAGCCATAGGGGCGGATACGCCCCATCGCCCGCTGTGGGATCGCGAATTTCAGCCATTGATCACATTGAACATTATTGACGGTGAATATTTTCATCTGCTGAAAGAGGCGGATTCTACTTATCTCAGAAACATCCAGAGCGAGGTCAAACCGCTGTGGCCGGCAAGCGAGACGAAGCCAAACATTGGCTGAAACGGGCGACTGACTCCTTAAGTGCCTCCGAAGTCCTAATATCCGAGGGACTCCTTGATGATGCGATTTCCCGCGCATACTATGACCATGTTCTATGCGGCCAAGGCCCTGCTGATTCGTGATGAAGTTGCGGTCGGACCCAGACACAGCCGGTGTCAGGTCTGGAAAATTTACTTTTGCTTCGGACCGCCTGCCGTTCGTTGAGCTACGTTGGCAAAAGTAAATTTTCCAGACCTGACACCCGTGCCTCATTGCCGCAGCCGCCACATGTAGGCAGCGCTTTCCTACCAAGAAGGACGGAGAGGCTTTCCGAGAGTTCTTTAGAGAGGTGACGCCCACGATCGTCCGTGGGACCGCGCCCGCCATTCCCGGCGGTATCAGGGTGATCTTCAACGCGGATGCTCCGGATCAGATGCCGCTTGATCAAGTAATATACAAGCACCTCCGATGCAACTTTCTGCATGAAGCGGTGATGCCGCCGGATGTTTGCTTGTCTGACTCTCGGATGGTTGACGGCAAACTAGTGGCCGATCTTCGCGGCGGAACTCCTCTAACGATCCCAGACTTTTGGGTGATCCATCTTGCGAAGGCTGTCGCAGATGCCCCCGAAAATGCGGCAGCATGCGCCGGCCTTTTCACTTGAGCGGCGCGATTGGACGCGCCGGGGCCTAACCGCCAGTTGCGGCGGACCCGTGCGAGTGGGCGGTCAGCTCATTCCGCGATGAGCTCACGGAGGATCCATGGGCCACTCTTCCAAACACGAGAAGCAACACGACGTCCGGGCCGGCCTCATCTGCGCCGAGGCGTTTCAGCGGCTATCCGAGCCCCTCATTTCGGAGATCGCCCAAGGACTCCCGGAGGGCCGCCAAGATGCATCCGCCGGATTCGGCGATGTCGTCGCTTCGGCAGCTAATCTGGCCTTTGCCCTCGAGCTATACCTCAAGACGCTGCTTGCCCAGAGGGACTTGCCGGTACCCCAGCACCACAATCTCCGCCAATTGTATGATGCAGTTCCTCTCTCCGCCAAAGCGCTGATCCAGGAGAGATACGACACTGCGTGGCGCTCCGAGTGGAACGGCAAGCGCGCCTCCATCACGTTCGCCAAAGGTCCACCCGATCCCCCCATCTGGGACGACTATCGCGTGAAGGAAAAGGACATCGCCCATCTCCTCGAACGAGCCCGGGATTGCTTTCAGTCCTGGCGCTATATCTGGGAGTACACGAAGCCCACCGACACGCACTATCAGCTCCACGAATTCGAGTATGGACTCTTACTCAGTGCGTGCGTCGCCGTGAGGGCCACCATCATGGATGGTCTCAGCGATGATTGAAAGGGCGCCGAACAGCCGCTTGCACCCGGCGGCGCGTTGACATCAAGATTCCTGCTGGCAACCCTTGACAGTTCGTATATTTTGGTAATATACATTTCAGTATGGCAGAATTACCTGGAGAACTTGCGAATTGTACGGGCTTTGATTGGGATGCCGGCAACGCGACGAAAAACTGGGATCTGCATCGGGTCAGCCAGGCTGAGTGCGAGCAGCCGTTCTTTAATCGGCCAATCCTAGTAGCAGTCGACGCGAGTCATTCTGCGGAAGAACGACGATACGCTGCCCTCGGTCAAACAATTGCAGGTCGGCGGCTTTCCATCGTGTTTACGATTCGTGGCAGGCTGGTTCGGGTGATTTCAGCCCGCAACATGAGCCGTCGTGAAAGGAGACTCTATGAGCGCGCGCAACAAGCCAGCTAAGAAGCCAATCCCGCATTTTGTCACGGAGGATGAGGAGCGAGACTTCTGGAGAACGCATGATACGGTCGAATACTTCGACTATAACAAGGCTGTTCGTGCGACATTCCCAGAACTAAAGCCATCCACGACGACTATCTCGTTGCGTCTGCCTGCTTCCATGCTGGAGGAACTCAAAGCGCTGGCAAACGAGCGTGACGTTCCATACCAGTCGTTAATGAAAGTATTCTTGGCGGAAAGAATTGCGTGTGAGCGAGGTATTCCGCGCAAGGTGTCGGCTTGATGTCTAATTATGCGCTTCCGCGGACGCGAAAAAGCCGCGCCGCTGAGCGCTAGGAGCCCGTCCGAGAATTAGGAGGGGCCGCGTTCCGAGCGCCGCGGGGGCAGATGCAAGGCGGCGCGACGCAGGAGATGTCGCTGTACATCGTCGAGGAGCGCCCGCGTCCCAATTGCCCCGCGCCGCCGGAATCCGAAGGGCGCATGGGGGTTGCGGGGCGATCTCCGCGTTGCTCGTCGTCAACGATGTGCACCGACATCGCCTCCTCCTCGCGTCTTGAGCTCGCCCCGCAAGCCCCATGCGCGCGACCCCTCCTAATTCTTGGACGGGCTCCTAGCGTTAGACCGGCGCGAGTCTCTACAGGACAGAGGGTGAAGGCGATACAGGAAGTGCGAGATCTAGCCCACTGTTGCGTCGGTGTGAGGATTCGCCCAATTCTCCGCCGTGCAGCGCGAGTTCGGCTAACGGAGGCGCATGGATAAGATTACGCTGGAAAAAGTCGGACCTGGGAACCTGTCGGATTGCGGCTTAGGCTGCCTTACGAGCCCGAAGAACCAAGGGTATCAGCCCAAAGTCGAGTGGCTGCAGAGGCGCTTTGCCGAGGGGCTGCGCTTCCTGCTGTTCCGCGATGGAGAAGGCAGGCCACTGGCTTTCCTCGACTACGTGCCGGGCGAATACGCCTGGCGGCCGGTGGACGCCGGGGGCTGGCTGTTTGTGCATTGCCTGTGGGTATACCCCAGAGGGCAGAAGGTAGGCGGGCTGGGTGGCCGCTTGATCCGTGCCTGCCTGGAGGAAGCGCGGCAGGCACGCGCCGCAGGCGTGGCGGCCATGGTGAGCGACGGAGCCTGGATGGCGGGCAAAGAGGTGTTCCTCAAGAGTGGGTTCAGACAGATCGCAGAAGCCGATCGATTCCAGTTGGTCATCCACCGCTTAAGAGAGGGCCCTGAGCCGAGCTTCCGCGACATTGGCGGCAACATGGCAAAGTACCGAGGCCTGCACATCGTGTATTCCGCTCAGTGCCCGATGCTGCCCAAGTCGGTGAACGACCTGTCGGAACTGGCAGCCGAACACGGCCTGGAGTTGAAGGTCACCGTGCTCAACAACGCGCGCGAAGCTCAAAACGCACCCTCCTACTATGGCGTTTTCAGCCTCGTGTGGAATGGGCGGCTGCTGTCGGATCATTACGTGAGCAAAGGACGATTCAAGAACCTCTTGCAGAAGGAGATCCTGAAAGAAAGGGATCGAAGGGACTTGTCCTCTTGAGTACAAGCCGACCGTGGTCTAGCAACCGGATCAACCTGGCGGCGCTGCGCGCCGCAGGTTATCCGCAACGTTAGGCGCCTGGAGAACCGATGATCCAGCTTGTTCTTTGGGTTGTGGTGGCGCTCTTCCCCATCTCGGAGGTTGCGCTTGCGTTCGTGAAGCGCTCAGGTGGTCGAGCTGCGCAAAGTGAAGACCGGGGCTCAATGCGCCTGCTCTGGCTCAGCATTGCATTCGGCCTCGGCCTAGCCATTGCTGCCCAGTGGATTCCCTCGACTCGCCTTCCAGGACCGCCGCACATGATCCGTCTTCTGGCGCTGGGTCTGTTGTTGGGCGGCCTCGCCTTGCGCTGGGCGGCCATTCTCACGCTCGGCCGGCTCTTCACGGTCGACGTTGCGATCCACGCCGGCCATGTTGTTATTCAGGCCGGTCTCTACCGCCTCGTTCGCCACCCGTCCTACACCGGTCTCCTCGTCGCCTTCCTGGGTTTGGGTGTGTTCTTCGCTAACTGGCTCAGCATCTTGGGCCTCCTCATTCCCATCACCCTCACGGTGCTCAACCGCGTCGTGAAAGAAGAACACGCCTTGCTCACCTCTCTGGGCGCTGAGTACGCGGCCTACTGTGCGCGTACCAAGCGGTTCATCCCTGGGTTGCTTTAGCGTAGCGTTTTCCCAAGCGCCTAACCAGCGCTTGCAGCAGACGTTGCCTCGCTGACGCCTTGGGCTATTGTCGATGGCTTCTCCGAGGGCATCTCGCCTTACACTCTCCGGCTCGGGCTGGATCTTAAAGTCTCAACGCAGAGGGCGCTGAGCACGCAGAGAAAAACTCCTTCAAATCTGCCCAAAATCCTCTGCGCCCTCCGCGCCCTCCGCGTTGAGCTTTTTCTCCCCTCTTTACCGGCTCACCGCGAAGGCACTGAGATGTACCACCCGTCCATCCACTGGCAGCGCCGCTCCGGTCAACGCGGATCCGGTAAAACGAAGGTCCTGTCCCTCACCCAGGGCAGGGAACTCCTCCTCCTTCGCCTCCGTCACTTTCCTCAGGAACGCCGCTGCCATCGCCTCAGTGGGAATGGTCGAGGCCTGCGTTTCCACAGAATCGGATCGCGCCCGATCCAGGGCGTCCAGGCCATAGCTGCGCAGGAGCTTCGTAAAGAGCTTCCGCAAGGTTTCCGGGGAGTCAAACAGCTCGAGCCCGACCACCTCCTCTTGGATCGCAAACACCGCCCCGACCTGATCCCCGGCCGGCGTGAATGAGCGCACGTAGTCTTCGAGCCGCACGGACTGCTGTTCATAGATGTCACTCATCGCCGAGGTGGGAGAGGAGGACCCGAACCTGCTGAACTTCTCGTTGATATGATTCCACACTTCGCTCTGGTTGGCAGTCCTGCGCCCGGAGGCCTTCATCGATTCACTGACCTGAGCCATTTTCCTGGCCCGCCCCTCGGCGTATTGCGTCCTGGGTGCCGAGGCGAACTCCCGGCTGCGGTGATGCCACCGTCCCGCCTCCACACAGGAAACCGGCACCACCAGGGTCTTTCCCACAGGGACCATGATACTGAGGTTGAGGACCCTGTTCTGCTTTGCCCCCACCAGTTCCTCGCCGTCAAGCAGGAAGACCCTCTTGTTGCCGGAATTGACGAATTTGAGTTCGGGCACGCTTCCGCCCTCGCTCACTTCGGTAATGGCCGCGAGTTTTTGCGCCAACGCTTCATCGAGCGTAAGGTAGTCCGCCGCAGTTCCCTGTCCACCCATCAGCGGAAAAACGGTCATGTTCTTGAAGGTTGTCGGCGGCCCGATTCTGACGCTGAGTGCCTGATCCACAATCTGCTTCATATTTCCTCCTCTCCCTGAGAAACCCAATGTATCCGGCAGGTGTGACATCCGGGGGCATTGATCGCAGGAAATTTCCACTTTTGGCCAAGCTGTCTGGGAGATGTCGCCGCGTGAATTTGACCTACCGATACTCAGGGAAAAAAGTGATGGAAACAAAGAATATGGTGACGGAAACAAAGCCCCAGCCCTGAAAGGGCGGCACATGATCTCTGGAATAACGTCACGTTATTATCTGATTTTCTTTACGTGGATGCAGCCAATCTTTGGAGTTCGGCAACGGTGCGCGCGAGCTCGTCCACCAGCGTTCGATGTTCCCCTCTCGCCTTGAAGATCTCGGCCAGCGATTCGTAATACCAGAGGCTCCCATCTTTTCCGCCCTTGAAGCGCGCCCAGACTGTGTGGCCGATCTCCAGGAAATCCTTCACGATCGACCGGACGTTGTAAAGCTTGTCGGCCGCCGAGACCAGCATCACGGGCGGAGGAGCTGTCTTCAAATGTTCGTGAGAACATTCAGGGTCAGGCCTTCAGTGGCCGGATACGCCTGGTGAAGTAGCCGGCGTTGCCGATACTTGCGGCATGTGGATGCGTGCCCGGGTTTATGCCTTAGGCGGGAACACGATCTTAGGCGTCGGCTGGGTTTGCCGGGACTGCAGCGGAGCCAGGATCGTGAAGCGGCTACCCTGGCCGGGCGAACTCTCCACAGTCAGAGTGGCGCCCAGCAATTCCAGCCGCTCTCGCAAGCTGAACAGCCCGAACCCCCCAGTGGTCCCTTCCCGCGCGCGGACCTCGGCGGGATGGAAGCCCGCACCCGTGTCCCACGTGGTAATGCGCACGGCTCCGGCGTCGTCGCGATCGAGCGTCACGCTCGCCTCTTTCACGCCTGCGTGTTTTACTACGTTAAAAAGCAGCTCGCGGACGGCCTGGAAGAGCGCAATGCGCATTTCCTCCCCTTCCACGCGAACCGCCGGATCGGCCCGTATATGTACCGCCAGTCCCTGCTTTTCGGCGAACCAGCGGCCGAGCCATTGAAGGGCGTCGGCCAGACCCGCCTGGTTGAGCGCCGGCGGGCATAGCTCGACGGTGAGGGAACGCGAAACCGAGAGTGACTCGGCCAGCAGATCCAGCACACCCTGCAAATCATCCGATGGTGCGCATCCTTTGCTATGCGAGCGCAGTATTTCCAGGCGGATTCGGGCACCCACAAGCAGCTGCTGAAGGCCGTCGTGAAGGACGGCGGCAAGACGCCAGCGCTCCTGTGCTTCGACGCGGGTCAACTGCCCGGCGAGCGCACGTAACTGGGCCATGCGCCGCTCCAGCTCCGCGGTGCGCGCGGCCACCCTCTGTTCCAGTGTTTCGTTGCTGAGGCGCAACTGTTCATTGACGGCCTGAAGTTGCGTGTTGACGAGCTGTAAGGCGGCTTCGCTCTTGCGCAGCGCCGCTTCGGTCTTTTTGCGCTCGGTGATGTCCGTGAAGAACGAATAATAGTATTCCGGGTTGCCTGCCGGGTCATTGACCAGATGAACCAGCCGTTCAACATAGACGCGAGTCCCGTCCTTGCGCATTAATTCCGTCTCGTAACGGACGGGCTGGCCGGTGAGGCGGAGTTCCTCCAGTTTCAGCCGGTCTACATCATGCAATTCGGGCGGGGTAAGGGTGCCTGAGCAATTGGGGGATCTCAGTTCCTCTGCCCGGTAGCCGGTAAGTTGCTCGAATGCCTGGTTCATCAGGCCGAGACGCCCGTCGGGGTAGCCCACAGCGAACGGCTGGCTGGCGCGCTCGAGAATTCCTGCCAGGAATTCCTTCTGCAAGCGGGTCTCACGCAAGGCCTGTTCCTTGTCGTATTCTGCAGCCTTGGACCGTGTGCGGCGGTACAGCTCCGCTACCGTGCTCATGAACACGCCCATCCCCAGAAACAGCACCAGCCCGACGGCATCGCGCAGGTTCTCGACTGCAAGCCCCGCTGGCGGCAGAAGCCAGTAGGCCGCCCAGATTGCAGCCAACCCCGTAGCGAGCAGGCCTGGCCCGAGACCGGCCAGCAGCGCCGCGACCATGACCGGTGGATAGAAAACGATATAGGTGGGAAGCCCCTCACCCACGAGGGCGGTCAACGCGTAACGCAGCAGAATGCCTGCGCCCGCTACCACCACCGCCAGAGCATAGCGGGAAACCATTCCATTGAAGGGATTGAACCGAAATCGCGACATCGATCGTGAATCGCCTTTCGTTGGTTTGAGCAGAATACCACCGATTGAGGCCGGAACGATCGGAGAATGTATCTCTTATGCGGAATGGAGCATCTGCCCGCTTCAGGAAATGAACGAGAAATTGCTCTGGAGGTTTCAGGGAAGAAAATCGGTGGGAAAGCCCACGGTGGGCCATTACGTCGGCGGCGGCGGCAGGCACTTGCGTGGATCGACAGAAAATTTCCGCATGCATTCAGGCTTGCGGGATGTCCCGTTGCAGGCACCCACGATCTCAGCCTTTCACCCGCTGGCGAGCCGTCCTTTTGAGTTCTTCGAAAATACAGGGACGTCCCACAGGTTCACCTCAAAGACAGAGATATTGTGCACATTGCCCATGTTTCCTGAGACCGTACGTATGGGCAGCAGAAGTTCGTGCCCTTCCGGCGTTTCGTGTCTTTCGCGGTTCAATTTTGCCGAGTGATTATTTTCTCAGAAGCTTGAACGCGCGATTCCAGCGGTCCTCGCTCAGGCCTGGAATGCACCTGAGCATGCACAGCGGTTCGCTGGCGCGAGCCGCCCCGGCCGTGAAGTAGGTCGCGGCGGCCCGATGAGACTCACGCGGTCCCTGCCCACCCCCGCAGCCCGGCCATTACCCAAGCACCCTAATCATCTCCAACGCCGAAGCGGAACCGGTGCCCACCCAGTTCACGGCGTCCACTGGTTCAGGCGGGAGGCTTTTGAGGGCGTGCGGCATTCCCGGGATCTCCCACTGGTTGCCTAGTGCCGTTCTCGATGCCGGTTTGCGATTTATCGTCGCCCGGTCTTGCCGTATCTGTTTGCGCAGCACGGGTCATGACGTTGAATTGCGGCCTGAGATATGTCGAGATATATGTGCATCCCGCGCGGATGAGGCGGATGGCTGGAATCAACTCCTGCCCGGCATCATCTTTTAATAGATAGCCCGTGGCCCCGGCACTCATGGCTTGAGCCAGATACTCCTCTTCTTCATGCATCGTGAGGATCAAGACTTTCACTTCCGGGTAGAGGGTTTTTACCTGGCGGATTACTTCGAATCCATCCACCTTAGGCATGCTGATGTCGGTGATGATCAAGTCCGGAACGACGAGCGCGTTCCGCAACAACTCGAGGAGCATCGCGCCATCATGGGCTTCGGCGACGACTTCCAGGTCATGTTCCCGGGCAAGAACACGACGCACGCATTCCAGTACCAGGACTTGATCATCCGCGAAAGCTATGCGATAGGTCATTTTCCATAAACCCTGGAATTACCGACTTTTTATGAGCACACAATCACCGGGGATCGTGGCTATGGGCAACGGGTCCATATCCTATGTGCACAAGTATGTCCTGCGCCAATAGTCCCCTTCACGAGACATCTTTGCTCAATACAGGCAAGAAGATCCATTTGTAGAACTACTCAATTCTTAGTGGGTGGTTTTACGCATGTAATACCAATAGGTCGGAATGGTGAGATCAGAGTGAGGTGGAATGGTCAGGCCGGCGGGGCGCAGAAGCAGAGACTGTTCCGCAGAGACTTTGGGAAATTTATCAGATTTGGCGATCCGGCGGCGCGGCATGGAGTTGCATCGGGTCGCCGCGACTTACTTGTTGCTAAACGTATTTTTTCTCGATGGCGAAGCGGATGAGGTCGGCGGTCTTTTTGAGGTTGAGCTTTTCCATCATGTTGGCGCGGTGGCGCTCGACGGTGCGGAAGCTGATGCAGAGCAGACCGCCGATTTCCTTGCTCGATTTGCCTTCGGTGATCAACTTCAGGATCTGCCGCTCACGAACCGTCAGCGGCTCCGCGGCCTCAGGATGTTTTTCTCCGCGGCGCATCTGGGCCCAGTCCTGCATCGAATCCTCCGCGACGAGCCGCGAGACGTACGTCCCGCCTTTCCTGACCGTAGCGATCGCGGAGAACAGGTCCTTCTCCGCATCCTCTTTCAGCAGGTACCCGCTCGCGCCGGAGGATATGGCTTGAAGCAAGTAGTCTGGATCCCTGTGCATCGTGAGGATGATTATCCTGGCGTTCGGACGCATTCTCCTGATCTCGGAGATCGCCTCGAGGCCGCGCAGGCCGGGCATCGAGATGTCAAGGAGAATGAGATCGGGGCTGACTTTTTTCAGCAGATTCAATAGATTGAGCCCGCATTTCGCTTCCCCGACCACTTCGAGGTCCGCATGTTCGGAGAGGATCCGCCGCATCCCCTGGCGAAAAAGTGCGTGGTCATCCGCAATCACAATTTTGCACTGACCCATTATCGAGTCCTCGCATCCCTCATGGGAAGCGAAAAGCTGATGCAAGTTCCCTCGCCTGGTTGACTCTTGAGATCGAGGGAGCCGCCCAAAATGTGGACACGCTCGGCCATGATCGCTAGGCCCATGCCTTTTTCTGCAGGATCAGTCTCGACAATCCTTGCCTGGTCGAAGCCGACGCCGTCATCTTCCACGAGACAGTGTATCTCATGATCCCGCCTTTCCAGGATCACCGATACGTTCCGGGCATGCGCATGCTTTTGAACGTTATTCAAGGCTTCCTGGAAGACCCTGTATAGAAAAATCTCACCATGCTTGGAACGCAGCCGTCCTATGTCCTCGATGCGCCACACAACCACCGCTTTGGAAAGACGGGAGAACTGGCTGACGAGCCTGCGCAACGCTGTTTCCAGGCCCAAGTCTTCCAGGATCGTGGGGCTTAAATCGCGCGCAAGCTGACGGACGTTTTCGATCACCTGATCCATGTAGTGGAGAGTGTCGTCGCAGTCTGCCCTGGCTTCGTGCTGCCCTTCGTGCAGCTGATTGCGAATCAATGAGACCCGGAGCTTCAGTGTGCCGAGCGCTTGTCCCAGCTCGTCGTGCAGCTCTCGGGAGACGCGCCTTCTCTCCGTTTCCTGGGCCTTGAGAAGCTGCGTGGAAAGGGAACGCAACTGCGCCGCAGACACGCGCAACGCCTTTTTCGCCCGTTCCCTATGCGTGATGTCGTAGAGGATGTGGAGCTTCGAAAAATAGCCGTCCGTGTTTTGGATTAGCGTGCCAACCAGTTCGTAGGCCTTACCGACCTTGTCTGATACCCACTCGTGGCGCACAGTCTCGCCAGCGAAGACCTTCTCATTCTTGCACCACGGGCACGGCCGTCTGCGGGCACGCAGGTACTGGTAGCATTTGCGCCCGTTGACCGAGCCGAACACCGTCACCAGGGCCGAGTTGCAGTAGAGGATCTCGTACGGAGGATTGACGATATAGATGCCGTCTTTCATCATATGCAGGATGCCCTGCAACTCGGTTCTTCCCATCGTGGGCGCTCGTTCTGCATGAATGCGGTCTGTAATGGCTACACTTCCCGTGCGTTTGCCGTTGCCGCATGGACGCCGCTGCCTCTCTGCCATTCTTTTCCTCCATGAGAAAACATCACTTCGAGAACCGGCGGCCTGCCCTTTGCCTGGCTTGCGGCATGCAACAATCCGCTCTGCCCGTAGGCAGAGCGGATTTCATTCCGGAAAATCTCGTAATGCTGTTACTGATATCTGTACTCAATTCCATAAATGACAGAACTTCAGCCTTATGTCAAAGGTAAAAGACTCCCAATCTCATCCTAATGCGGCGCGGAGAATCTAAAGCCATGTTTTCGACGCCCTCGCGGGATGTGGTTTGCCGTCGAGGTTTCTACTGTTTCTCCTTTATGGAGATCAGCTCGACTTCAAAGATGAGTAGCGAGTTCGGCGCGTCTTTTTCTCCTTCAGGGCTCTTTGAGCCGTCATCCTGACCTGGGGCTGCGAGCCTCGCGCTTGCCCCCACCCCCTCTGTTTGGTCTTTCCAGCCCCGTCCTGCAGAACAAACCAACGGAATTTCGCGACAGGAACCAGCTAAGAGCCAAAAGCCCGATCTGCCGCCTTGCCTCTCAATCCCGGAAGCCGGCTGGCTGAGTTCACATGTTGGGGAGATGTATAAATACTCATTTTATGGTAGAGATATATACGTAGATGAGTAGACTCCTCAAGATGCCGGCGCGCACTCTAAATCCAGACTTCAAAGGTACAAATTAATCTCATATAGGTAGTTTACTCCCTGCACAAATGCGTATTTCTACGGATTGTATGCAAAGCCGAATAGAAATAGAAATGTGGTAGATAGGGGCATTTTGGGCGCAGACACACATCGCACGACCAGTTGGCAGACCGGAATCCCAAACTGCCGCCACGAAAGTGACGGAGCTTTTCGATCACGCCACCGCGGGATACGAGATTCACTGCGGAGGCTGGGCAATCAAGTTGAGGACCGTCCATTGGGACTAAGTAATTACCCTCTTTCGGAAGAGAGTGTTTCGACAAATTGCCCGCGAGATCGGATCCAATTACAAAACCCTCACGTGTACCAGGTAGTAAGCCGCGAAATTCAATTAATGATCATCAGGAGGTCATTCGAGTACAGCCAAAAGATGCACTCCGCTATCGCCAAATATTTGTACAAGCTGTCTTTTCGGGGGAGGGTGCGATCTCTCCCCCTTGCTTTCAACAAGCTTTTTGCCGAGAGGAAACATGCCGACGCCCGCGAAGTTCACAGGCAATGTATTACTCGCGGCTGGGAATTTCTTTGCCGGGTACTTGGCCAACCGGCAAGCAGTCCCTGTCGCTTTTTCAGCATCCGTTCAGCAGGTGCGCCCCGCGAAATATGTCCATGAGATGGCGGCTCATGACATCACCGGGACGCGGGGAACGAAGTGATTTCCCGCATTATCGACTTTTCCGCGCGCAATCGCTTCATCGTTCTCGCCCTGGTAGCCGTAGCCGCCATCTACGGCTGGTGGTCGATGAACCACGTCGCGCTGGACGCGATCCCCGACCTCAGCGACACGCAGGTCATCATCTACTCGCGCTGGGATCGCAGCCCGGACATCGTCGAGGACCAGGTCACCTACCCGATCGTCACCGCGATGCTGGGCGCGCCGAAGGTGAAGGCCGTGCGCGGTTTCTCAGACTTCGGCTACTCGTTCGTCTACGTCATCTTCGAGGACGGCACCGACATCTACTGGGCGCGCACGCGTACGCTGGAGTACCTCTCGAGCGTGCTTCAATCGCTGCCCCAGGACGCCAAGACCCAGCTCGGGCCGGATGCTACCGGCCTTGGCTGGATCTATCAATACGTGATCGAGGACAAGTCGGGCAAGAACAGCCTGGCTGACCTGCGGTCGCTTCAGGACTGGTACCTGCGCTACCACCTCAAGTCGGTGCCCGGTGTGGCCGAGGTCGCGCCCATCGGCGGATTCGGCAAGCAGTACCAGATAAACGTCGACCCGAACCGTCTGCGGGCCTATGGCATTCCCATCAACAAGGTTGTCGAGGCGATTCGCGGCAACAACAGTGAAACCGGCGGCCGCATGATCGAACTCGGCGGCGCCGAGTATATGGTGCGCGGGCGCGGCTACGCGAAGTCCATTGCAGACTTCGAAAATATCGTCGTCTCCGCGAGCGAAAACGGCACGCCCATCCGCGTGAAGGACATCGGGCAGGTGGTGCACGGCCCCGACCTGCGCCGCGGGGTCTCGGATCTCGACGGCACCGGCGAAGCCGTATCGGGCATCATCGTCATGCGCCAGGGCGAGAACGCGATCGACGTGATTCAACGCGTGAAAGCAAAGATCCGCGAGATCGAGCCGGGCCTCCCCGAAGGCGTCAAGCTCGTCCCAGTGTACGACCGCTCAGAGCTCATCCGCCACTCGATCGACACCCTGAGCGATGAAGTGATCGAGATCATTATCACGGTCTGCCTCGTTGTGCTGCTCTTCCTCTGGCACATCCCGAGCGCGCTCATTCCGATGGTTACCATCCCCATTGCGGTCCTGATCATGTTCATTCCGTTCCGGGCTATGGGCGTGACCGCGAATATCATGTCCTTGGGCGGCATCGCGATCGCCATCGGCACGATGGTGGACGCTTCCATCGTGGTTGTGGAGCAGGCGCACAAGAAACTCGAGGTGTGGGAAGTCACCGGGCGGCGCGGCGACTACAAGGAAGTGGTCATCGCCGCCGTCAAGGAGGTCGGCAGCCCGAGCTTCTTCGCGTTGCTGGTGATCGCCGTTTCCTTTCTTCCGGTCCTGGCTTTGGAGGCGCAGGAAGGACGGCTGTTCAAACCGCTGGCCTATACGAAAAGCCTGGGCATGATCGTGGCCGCGGTGCTGGCCATCACGCTTGATCCCGCGCTCCGCCTCACTTTCACGCACTTGCGCAACTTCAATTTCAAACCGCGCTGGCTGTCACGGGCTGCGAATGCCTTGCTCGTGGGGCGCATCCAATCCGAAGATCACCACCCGATCAGCCGTTTTCTCATCCGGCTTTATGAGCCGGCCTGCCGCTGGTCTTTGCGCCACAAATGGACTGTGATCGCTACCGCGGTTGTCCTGCTTGCGGTAACCATCCCCGTATTCTTCAAGCTCGGCTCGGAGTTCATGCCTCCGCTGTATGAAGAAGCGCTGTTCTATATGCCTTCGACGATGCCGGGAATATCGATCGGGGAAGCGCAGCGCGTGCTCCAGGTCAGCGACCGGCTGATCAAGGCGTTCCCGGAAGTGGACCGGGTGCTGGGCAAGGCCGGCCGTGCCGAGACGGCGACAGACCCGGCGCCTCTGTCGATGCTGGAGACAGTCATCACTCTGAAGCCGCGCTCTGAATGGCGCCGGGTGCCGACCTGGTATTCCTCCTGGTCGCCGGATTGGCTCAAACGGCTGTTCCGTCATTTCACGCCCGACACCATTTCACCGGAGCAGCTCGTGGACCAGCTAAATGAGGCACTAACGCTCCCGGGTGTGTCGAACGCCTGGACGATGCCGATCAAGGCGCGCATCGACATGCTCAGCACCGGCATACGCACGCCGGTCGGGCTGAAGATCTACGGTGACGATCTGGGGAAGATCCAGGAGATCGGCGCTCAGGTTGAGGCGGTGCTGCCCGCGGTGAAGGGGACGCGCAGTGTCTTCGCCGAGCGGACGGCTGAAGGCTACTTCCTCGACTTCGATTGGAACCGCGAAGCGCTCGCGCGGTACGGCCTGACAATCGACGAAGCCCAGGCGGCCGTGCAGAACGCCATCGGCGGCGAGAACATCACCACGACGGTGGAAGGCCGCGCGCGCTACTCCGTAAACGTCCGCTACATGCGCGATTTTCGATCAGACCTCGAGGCCGTCGGCCGGGTACTCGTACCGGCCGGAGGCAGCCGGCAGATCCCGCTGTCGGACCTCGCGGAGATCAAGCCCACCGCCGGGCCGGGCATGATTCGAGATGAAGACGGGTTGCTTACCGGCTACGTCTATGTTGACGTGGCGGGCCGCGACCCGGGCAGCTACGTGCGCGAGGCGCAGGAAGTCGTGCGCGCGAAGCTGAAGCTGCCGCCGGGATTCGCCATCACGTGGAGCGGCCAGTTCGAGGCAATGGAGCGCGTCAACAAGCGCCTGTTGCTGGTTTTCCCCGCAACGGGCTTTCTGATCCTGCTCCTGCTGTACATTAATACGCGGTCCGTGGTGAAGACGTTGATTGTGGTCATGGCCGTGCCTTTCTCGGCCATCGGCGCGATCTGGTTCCTGTATCTGCTCGGCTACAACGTGAGCGTCGGTGTGTGGGTGGGCCTCATTGCGCTGCTTGGGGTGGACGCAGAGACCGGAGTGTTCATGCTGCTGTACCTTGATCTCTCATACAAGGAGGCGAAGAAAGAAGGGCGCCTGGGGACGCTTGCCGAACTGCGCGAAGCGATCGTGCACGGCGCCGTGAAGCGCATCCGCCCGAAGTTCATGACGGTGGCGACGGCCTTCCTCGGCCTGGTGCCCATCCTGTGGGCCACGGGAACAGGCTCGGACGTGATGAAACGCATCGGCGCGCCGCTGATCGGCGGGGTGTTCACGTCGTTCCTGCTCGAGCTGCTCGTCTACCCCGCGATCTACGAAGTGTGGAAGTGGCATTTTGAGTTAAAAAAGCGAAAAGGGCCGGAAGAGCGAGAGGAGGAACTTGAACCGGTCCTGCCGTGATAACGGAACGGGGTGAGCGGCGGCGGCCTGCAGCCGGCGCGGGCATCGGCGGGCGTCGGGCCCGGCCTTCGCTGTAGCTGATTCGTCCGCTCACTCCGGCGCCAGTCGCGGCCACGACTGGCGCCATAAAGGGGAAATAGTTGCCTGGAACCTGTGAAAATATCATATGCAGACATCGAACCGCCAAGACCACGAAGACCGCGAAGTAGAATAACTCCAATTCTTTGAGGTCTTTGCGGTCTTTGCGGTGACTGCTGCCGCCATCCGGCTGCGTGCGCTTGGCATTTTTTCACACTTCCCTGGCAACTATTTCCCCGATTTATGGTTGGCTCTCTAACCGATCCGACGTTGAGGGAGAAATTGGGGAAACAGGTGCCCGCACCCGTGTCACCCATATCCGCCCGACAAAGCTTCGTGGACGCTTTTGAATCGAAATGATTTCTTGAAATGAAGGAGGGAGAAGGGGGGTACGCCATCAAATCCGGATACCCCACAATCATCACTTTTCTTATGATCTTGGTCGCGAAGGGCGCCTAAGTGCAGAATCAGTCCAAACTGCCACAGTCCGCCAACGGAAGCATCGGCAGGTAAATCTACCTCTCCACATTCGTCCTCACTTAACCCGAAGTTCCATGAGGACTGGGATAGTAATTGGCTCAATTAGCAGGAGATATCCGCAATTTCATTTTGCATTTACTGGCGACAATCCCGGCAGCTCATAAACCATCCTCTGCAGCGGCGTCCTTGCAGAAGGCGGTGTCCGGGTTAATGGAACTTAGATTGCCCCAGCGTATTGGCCTGGGCGAGCCCTACGGCTAGCGGACCGCCCGTATCCCCCATATAGCTGACCTTTGCGATCGAAGGGATGCTATCGCCCAACAGTATGATTTGAGTGGTGTATCCGCCGCCGGCGGCAATTTGAGGAAATACTGCCGTGGCAGGAGCCCTTTGGTTCATATCGGCGACCGGAAATGTGGTGAGCAGGAAATCTCCCCGGGAGTTCGTCAACGAGCGCACAGTCATCGCCGCAAACGGAGCAGGCGCGGAGATGTCCAGGACGCCCGTGAAATTTGGCGGCAGCCCCGAAATCAGTTGGCCGGCAAAAAATGCCGTATGGCCGTTGTTGTCCAGAGTCACGAATGCTGGGCCATTCCCAGCCTGCGTGGTGCCGTCCGGCTGAAATGCCCTCAGAGTTACAATCAGAGGCAGTCCGCCCGGACTCGTCAGAGCCACGCCGGTATTGTGCCCTCCGGTCGTGTCCACATAGATCCGCGCATGGGTGGTCAGGCTCGACGGGAGAATTCCCGATTCGGTCACAAGAATCCGGTTCTGAGTGAAGCCGACCACGCCGGCGGCCTCAGGCAAGGTGGTGCCGGCATCCGGAATCACCTGCGCACCGAATGAACTGCCGTTGGCTGGAGATCCATCGCTCTCAAGAATGTAGAAACCTCCCGCAGGAATGTTGTACCGAAATGACGAGGCGGGGGTGCCGTTGACCGGCCGGATGAAAAACGGGGCGCCATTGTCGGCGAACAGCTGAATCGTCCCGGTTTCGGCGGCATTCGTGGCGTTCAGCAGGATCACGGTCGTTTTGCCTCCGCCGCCGTCCACCATTTGTGCAAGATAGAGCGCATTGCCCGAAGAGAGATTCAATTGCGCAGAGGGCGTTGTCGTATAAAGAGTCTCACCGCGCTGGTTTACTGTAAGGCGCAACGCAACGAAGGAAAATTGCCGGTTGCTGGTGATTTCGAGCGAGCCGAAACCGATGGCGGTGGCAAAATTGGCGGGGAGGGAGAAGTTCGGTGCGATGTCGCTCAGCTGATTGACAAAACGCGCTTTATGCTCGCCGGTGGCAAGAGTGCCCTGTCCTGAGGCCAACACATTGCCCCCCGCATCGCGCAAGGTCAGCGTGACACTGGCCGGTCCGCCGCCGACATTCGCAATGGCGATGCCGGTGATCACGTCGACCGCGCCGGCGCCGCTCACGTAGGAAGGCACCCCGTTGCGATAGTCGATGAAGATCCGCCCCGTGTAGACACGGTTGATCAACGCCGCCAAAGCAGCCGGAACGCCGACCTCGCTGACGATGGCGTTGTTCTGGACAACACTCATGATCGCGGTGCCGTAAGGTGTGTCACCTGCAACCGCATTCACCGTGGCATACCCGGCGGTGGCGGGGCTCGAAGCCGGAATAGTTGTCGTAGCTGCCGCCCCTCCAGGGCCCAAGGTCAGTTGGACAACCGAAGTCCCCGTCTGTGCCGCCGCCGGGGTCACCAAACCCCATGGAGCCACTAAAGTACATGCAGCTAAAAGCCAGGCCGTCAGGATTTTCGCCAGTTGACTCATTTGCCACCCCTCCTGCTGCGGCCGTGAGAAAGACTCGGCAGCAGCCCCAACCGTCGTTCGATATGTCATGCCCGTCCGTTGTGATCACTCCGTGCCATGTCGGGCCATTTCGGGACTGCTCCCACCTTGTCTCACGACCTGCGTCGTGATGCTCTTCTTCAAATTCACTGCGAACCGCGCTTCGAAGAGGGCTGGCGCTGAGCCGACCCGTCCCTCGAACTTGCGGATTTTAATATGCCGGAAGCCGATTTAAGTTCTTCCTCGATTATCCTGGAGATCTCCTCGAACGGCTGTGCTCCAGACAAAAAGCGGCCGTTGATGAACAGCGCCGGCGTCCCCGTCACCCCAAGCCTGGCGCCGGCAAGCAAATCCTGGTTTACCCGGTCGGCATGCCGGCCCGAAGCCAGGCAAGAGTTGAATTCATCCATGTTGAGCTGCAACTGGGATGCCCTGGATTTGATATTTTCTATACTCAACTGCTGCTGTGTCGCAAACAGCAGGTCGTGCATCTCCCAAAAGCGGCCCTGATCGGCCGCACAAATGGATGCTTCCGCCGCATTCTCGGCGTTTGAGTGAATCTGGGAGAGCGGGAAATTGCGGAAAACCAACCTTACCTGCTTGCCGTATTTCTCCATGACTCGACGAAGGGTGGCGGTAAGCTGGGCGCAGTAGGGACATTGAAAGTCGGAGAATACCACGATCTTTACAGGTGCTCCTTCCGGTCCCTTGAAAGGGCTTCCGGCCGCATCGGCATTGACCCGCAGCGGCTCGAGCGAGACCGTCACTCCATAGGTCTTTCTGAGTTGCTCGAGGAACTCACTCCTCGCCTTGTTGGAGTTCTGTGTCTTCAGATATTGCTGGATCTGAGCGTTCACATTGGCCACGGGTTGGCCGATATTCTGCTTGTTGGCCTCATAATAGGCCATGACATCATCCTGCGTCGGTTCCTTGATTTTGCCTTGCACTTCCTGGCTGAGCAGCTGCTCCTTGCTGATTCCTCTCTTTGCCGCTTCCGCTTCGAGGAGTTTTTCTTCGAGGAGACGGGAAAGGTTTTTCTCCAGAATCGCATGCCTGCTGCGTTCGTAGTTGGCCTCGAACTGGACGCGCTGCAACTCCAACTGTTGTAAGTCGCGCGCCGCCGCCTTCTTGAGTTCTTCCTCCGTGATTACGGCGCCTCCGAGTGTGGCAACAGCAGCAGACTTAGCGGCCTTGATGTCCTGTGCAGAGACGGAAGGCTCAGCCGCTAACGCCAGGGCACAGATAAGCGCCAGCGCGCGGGCAATCCTGTTGGCCATGATAATGAGGTTGGTTTCCGATTTCAACTTGAGCAGCTCCCGAGCCCCACAAAGGGCTGAGCATTTCATTCGGTTCCAGCCTACCGCAGGGGCAGTTCGGGCTCCTGCTTGCCCGTTGAAGGATTGGCGGTTGGCTTGGCGAAGACGGAATCGTCGAGCGCCGGGTTCACGACCACGTTTACGATTGTCATTTTATGGGTCTGCTTGACACCCTCTACAACCGTTTCAGTAACGTACGGAACCAACAGGCCCTCCACTGGCTTGTAATCGCGGAAATAAATCGCTACGGGATGGAATTTGCCGTCCAGGCGGCGGGGAGTGCCGTCCTGTTTGACTTCCAGGAACGTCTGCGCGTCCACCCAGATATGCTGGATTTGACCGTTTTTCAGCGTGAGCTTCAACTTGTAAGCATCCCGGTTCTCTACCTTCTCTGCCGCCTCCAGTTCCACATTCGTTCCTTTGGCAGCGTAATCCACCAGCGGGCCGTCGAGGTCCGCTTGCGCGGACGCTGCTTTCATCTCCTCCTCTGTGTACGGCTCCATTTCCCTGCGCCCCAGGAAGGGACGCAACTTCCATCCGTTTATCCCGTCATAAACCTGCACCGCAATGTCACCCTTGAACCCGATCTCCAGCCGCGATTTGAGGGGCCGTTTCATCCTCAGCACAAACGGCAGCTCGGTATTCTCCTTTCCTCCCGCTTCCATCTTGCCAGCCCACATCATGGTCGTGACCGCCCGCCACGCCTCCAGCCCGCCCAAGGCGGAAACATTTCTTTCGATGATTTGTGAAACAGAAAGTTTCACAGGTGCCGGCTGGTTATCCTGGCTGATTAGCGCCAGAGGCATGCAGACACAGAGGGCAATGCATGAGAGAAAGATTTTTCGCGACATGACCCGATCACTCCTCATGTTTTTGGGGAAGAGGCTTTCCTGCCTATTGGACCACCAGTCCATCCGCCCGAAAACTGCCGACCACGAGGTTCACTCGATTTCCGGGTCTGACAAGCCCCCCCGGGTTTTCGAAGATCATGTAATAGGAACGGCCATTCTGGGGCGGGGCGGTCGGGCGCAACGGCCCTACCATGTCCATAGTCGGGATCATAAGCGTGGCCCCGGTTTTCTCGTCGATTAGGCGCGGGTTCAAGCGTTTATCGTTGAGCACCGCGGCCTTCTTCGCATCCACCACGCGATAGCTGAACCGAAGCCACGTCCCGGCCGAAACGCGGCGCACACCAAGGATTTCGACGCCCCAAACGCTCTTGTAGAACGTCCGGGCGCTTTCGCTTAGCGCGGAAGCGCCCACTGGAAAAACACTCCCGGGCGCTGGAGCAGAGATCGTGGGTTGGGTCTTTCCGGGTTGCTGCTCCTGGCTGGTTTGCGCAAACGCCGCGGAAATAAAGATGCTGCTCGCGAGCAACCCCGCGAGCAGCATTGCACCGTAGCATTCTGGTGACTTGTTAACCATGACTATCGCCTCTCATGGGCGCCTATGTCATAGGCATTCGAGTTGGCCCCGCACGACGGGAACGGCCTGCTAAGCCCCAGGAAGTCAAACTGCAAGACCGGGAAGGCCGCCGCCAGGGGGTTCGCAAAACTGCACGGAATTGCATTGACGACGCCCCCCAATCCAGTCGGAGACCCAGGAGTAAGGCTGTAGTTGCCCAGCAATACGTTGTAAGCCGGAGGGGCGCAGCCTGCGCCAGTGCAACTGCCTATGATCGACGAGTTGACCTGCGACAGTGGGCCGTACAGCACGTTGATCCAGTTGCCGCCTTCATCCTCGGCGCCAACCGGCTGCATCGTGAACTGTGGTGCCGGGGCAACGGTCGGGTTGGCCGGAGTCCCCGGGTTCACGCGCGAGCCGTTGCAGTACTGGCTGACAACCAGCGGATTGGACACATTGTTTGTGCTGCTGTAACCCGCCGTGTTGGTCAGGATGGAGTACTCCGGATTCAGCAGCAGTGTTGCGCCCGTCTGCGGCTGACCGAGAACCCCGAGATCCCAATAATTTGCCCCATTCGGACACTGACCTACCGAGGTCTGAGTCAGCGTCGGGATCAGAGCGGTCGTGGTGAGCCCGGTATTGGGATCCGTCGCTCCGGCCGTGAAGTAGAACGACCGATTCTGGAATATGATGTTGTTGTCCAGAGTCGGGCTGGAAAACGGATGCGCCTGGCTGCCGGTGCATCGGAAAGCTGCCGGTGCCCCCGCCAGAGCTAAGCAAAGAGCGGGAGAGTTAAGCTCAGAACTGATGCCGGCAGGCTGATACGACGATTGGGTCTGGCTCGTAGTGAACAGGGCTCCAACCGTGGCGGTACTGTCGTTGGACATTACGGTGTTGTTGATGATCGAGCTGTCCACCGTGTCGAAGAGGGAAATCCCTCCCCCTGACCAGCCTGCCACGTTGTTCACGGTCATGTTGTTGGTCACCGTGATGTGCCACCAGGAATTGGGCGAACCGGGGTTGTTCGTTACGTCGGCGCCGTTGACATCCTGCAGTCGGATACCGCCGCCGTGTCCAGCCTGAGCATGGTTGCCCTGGATCAGATTGGCGTTTACCGTCACGTTGCCGGTGCCAAGGGTCAGACCGCCCAGCGGGGATGGCTCACCCTCGATGGCGATGCCACCACCCGAAGAAGTCCCGCTCAGGTTGTAGGACTGGTTGAACAGGATCTGGTTGTTGGAGATGTTGCCGTTCATGCTGAGGCCGGTGTGGCCGATACCACCGCCATCCCCGAGAGTGACGTTGCCGCAAACGAAGTTGTTTTTGACGACGTAGTTGTCGGTTCCGGAGGCAATCGACAGACCACCGCCCGCGCCGGTTTCGCCGGTGTTACCCTCGACCGTCCCGTTGCTGGTGATCTTGTTGTCATGAATCTTTACGTTGTTGTCGTATCCGAACCCGTTGAAGGGGCTCGGGAGAGTTGGGACCTCCAGCAACGGCTGGCCAATCCGAATGCCGCCCGCAAACGTGCCCGCGTTTCCATAGACCCGGTTGTTGGCGATTTCGAGGTTGTGCGCCCAGCCGTTCACGAAGACGCCGCCGCCGGAATCCCCGCCTGTGATGCCGATGCCGTCAATACGCGACGGGTAGCAATTGAAGTTGTAGACCGTCGTCCCGCTCACATTAGCGCTACAGGGGCTGTTCGAGGCAGTGCCCAGATTCTTGGCCAGCACCGTGATCCCTGCACCCTCTTCAGTATTGAGGACCGTGGGCTCGAGCAGAACCGTGCCACCGGTAATTACCTGTCCCGGTAGCGGATCCACGAACGCTGGCCCGGTGAGGTTGCCGCTGGGGTCGATCCCGAACAGTGGGTTGATCCTGGACCGCCAATAGTCCAGTTTCTCAGTCGGATATTTCGCAGCGTTGATGATCACCGAGGCCGCGCCGACACCTTGCAGCCGGACTGGCTTCCACATGATCACCAACTCTGGATAGGTGCCCGGTCCGAGCATGATCAGATCGCCTGCATTGGCGCCGTCGATCGCAGTCTGGATCGGACCAGGCATCCCCGTCGTAGTGGGAGGCGTCACATAAGTCGGCGCTGCCGCCTGAATCGTGACCGTGACGGTGTCGACGGATTTTTTCCCGTTGGCAGCCGTGATGGACAGCTCGTACGAGCCCGGCGCAACGGTGCCAGGCACAGTGACGACGATCTGACTGTCACTCCACGTGACCAGGCTCAGAGTTTGCACCACCGCGCCGGTAAGGCTGTTCAGCAAGTCCACCGTGCCCGTTGCGTTCCCGAAACCATAATGGCGAGTGATCGTTTTCTGGTTGAATGGAGCAGCGGTTGCACTGGGACCTGCATATGCATTGTTTGGCACAGCCACATCACCGAGAGCGTTGATCGTCAGGGTGCGGGCCCCCGCGGGATTCAGCCAGGGACCGAACTGGCCGTCGCCGTTGACGCTGCTGATTGCCGGGGTCGCATCGGGGTACGCGCAATCGGGCGGGTTGTATCCCGAAGCGAACGCGGCCACCGGCAGGACCGGCGTGTCCATGTAGTCGGTCCGGCCCGGCATGAACGGGTTGGTGTAGCAGAAGTTGCTGTACATCGGGTTGTACATCGGATCGGTGATCAACTGCCCCGGGTGCGCCGGATCCGGAATTGGACCAGGGTCGTTCATGCATGTAATCATCATGTTAGGCGCATAGCCGGTCGGATTCGGCGGGTTGACCGACCAGGTGGAGTAAATCACGCCGCTAAACATCCCGAACTCGTCAGAATAGGTGCGGTAGACCTCGATCCCGTTGAAATTGCGGAACGACACCGGCACGAATGGGACACCGAATTTCTCGCCCCAATCCGGCGACGCGACGTTGAACTCCGCCGACGCGTCGTCCAGAACCATGCCCGTAAAGTGCGCGGCAATCGGGGTCGGAGTGAAGATGAAGAAGTTGGCGGTCCCTTGCATCTGGTCTTCCAGTATGACCTCCCTGCGGTCGCAGAGGTTGCGGGAAGCGCCCGCGAACGGCGCGACCTGTTGGGCCTGAGGGTACAGGCTGAGGTAATCCGGCACAACACGGACACTTCCCACGCAGGGCGCGGACAGATTGATTTGGGCACCGGGTCCGAACTCGCTAAAAACGGAGCGGCCCATGTTTGTGGTGGAATTGTTGGGATTATAGGCGTTGTACGAGTTGATCGACGCCTGGTCCGGCAGGATGAAGATGTCGGCAAGCGCACCGAACTGCTGGGCAACCGGACCGATGAAGGTATCGCCGATGAGGATGTTCTTGTCCTCCTCTTTGACGATCTCGTAGCCCGGAGGCACTACTACCTCGGTCACATATTTGCCGGGAGGCAGGCTCACCAGAGTTTGCCCGGCCGCTATCTGAGGAGCCGTGAGCGCGTGGCCGGCAATGTAAGCGGGGCTCGGGAACTTGTAGAGGCCATCGTAAACCGCCGGCTGGACCTGGTTCCAGTTGTGGAAGCCGTCGTAGCACTTCGTCAAGTTGGCCGCGCCGAGCGTATACGGGACGAAAGGATCCAGAGGGTTCTGGCCGGGGCATGACATCGGCGGCAAGCCCGAGTACCTGCCCGTGCGGTTGACCCAGTCGTCCCAACTGCTGGTTTGAGTAGTATCAACCTTCGTCAGGATTAGAGTGCCGTCGGGCGATGTTATTTCCTGATAGAGATTAATGGTGACGTTCGGAACGAGCGGCGCCCAAACGTTTTGGATCCCGATATTTGGATCATCAAAGGGGCGCGTGGAGGCGTAAACCACCGTGCCTCTGATGCCGCCGTTTTCACCGACGACATAAGGAGTCTTGCCCCAATCAAGGAAGGCCGTCTGGCTGATGAAGCCCTGCAAGCCCTCGGTGTCCGTACCGGCAGGATCCGTTCGTATCGTCGAACCTCCCGTGCCAACACCGGCGTTGTTGTACGGTGGATAGTTCGAACTGAGGATCCCTGCGTACGTTCCGGTGGAATCCACGGCTCCGCCGCCATCCACCGCGATGCGCACGCCTGAGCCCTTGAAGCGCGTGTCATCCGATTCCACAACAAACCAGTTGAACAACGGGAACAACTCGTGGAAATACGCGTTTCCGTCCGGATCCGTCAGCAGGGTGTTTGAGATGCTGCCGTCCCGGAATCGTATCCTCACCGGAATCTGCGAAATTCCCGGCTCACCCGGATCCCGCACCCCGTTCTTGTTCAGGTCCGTATAGATGCTTGCCTTGACGTGGGTAAACCAGCTGAATACAGGGATGTTGCCCATGGCAACGGTCGTGGAAGTGGCCGGCGCAACCGGAGGCGGAACCGTGACGGTCGTGTAGCTGATAATCTGGTCGAGCCACTGATCCCACACCACTACCTGATGTGTGCCGACGGGCACACCCGTAAGGGTGAAGTTGCCGTTCTGGTCGCACTTCGCGAACGCGATGTTATCGCCGGTGCCGTTCGACGAGTTCAGGCCCGCATAGCAGGTCGTATGCGCCAGAGTGGCTCTCGAGCCGCTGTCGTAGATTATTTCGGAAGACGGCCTCGACATGTGCTGCATGGTAACTGTGCCCGTAATCGTGTTTGTTCCCTGCAAAGCCGCGTTCGTGGCATTGATATGAGCAGGGTTAATGAAGCCGATGAACGAGTGGAAGCCCGGCGGTCCAAATTCCTGGAAGTAAGGAGGCTCGCCTGCTTTGGCGAAAGCGTCTTGCGCGCGCGTCCCTTCCAACGTGGAGGTCTGGATCCAGGTTTCTCCGGCCGCTACCCGGGCAGCACCGGGATTGGCGAAAACGTCGAACCGGTTCGGGAACAGGTTCTTGATCAGCGCGTGGCCGGCCAGTGCATACTGTGCACTGTCCGTGGCTGTGCCCCCCTGGGTGGGATTGGCTGCCAGAGCGGCAGTCGATGTGTAGGTGAAAGTGCCCGGACCGGTGACGACGATGGAGAACGTGCCGTTATAGCCGGTGCCGACCCCAGCGATCGTTACGAGTTCGCCGGTGTAGAAGAAGTTGTTCGCCCCAGTCGTCGTGACGGTTACGATCGTGCCGGCAACTCCTCCGCTCGGGCTGATACTTTGGATTGTGTGCGTTCCGCTGCCGTTCGGGCAGGTATAGATGACGCCGACCAGGTTTCCCCCGATCCCGTCCGGAGCAGCCGTACCTGGATTATGGATATCCGGGCACCCCGGCTGCCCTATCAGGGAATTGATCAACGGCATGTTGAACATGTCGTAGGTCATCTGGCCGGTAGGGTCGCCGGTGGCGCCGGCCACGTCGGCGAGGATGATCTCGAAATCTCCCAATCCCTGGTTCTGCTCAATTTCGTCGACGTCGCCGTTGGTGGGGCTATTGTCCTCGAAGAGAAACACATTGAGTTGCGCGACCGGAAGCGGGTTCGGCTCCACGAGTACGGCAAGGGTCGATGGTATCACGTATGGCACACTGCACGTTGTTGTCCCCGGAGTTATTGTTCCATTACAGACAGGCGCTATCAAAGCGCCGCCCAAAGTGTGCCCATTTGCTCCGTTAACAACAGGGTTCGCGGCATCGCCAGGGAGAACCGAGAGGTAATAGTACTTTGGAGCTCCGGTCACCGGGTCTTGAGCCGGGAGGTTTACCTGGCCGGGAGTTGACTGCGGTTGGAGGGCTGCAGCGACGCCCAAAATCGTCTGGCCGGTCCCACAGCTGATCGGGCCGACGCAGCCTTGCGCGACCATCGGCATGGAGCTCCTGTGGAAACTGGTCGACAGGATTGGCAACGTCCTGCTGCTTACACCGGTGGGTGTATGCAACGTTTTGTCTTCCTCAATGACCCAGCGGTAATCGGTGATCGTGGTCGCTGGGGTCTGGGCATCATGCACGGTCACAGCAAGGCCGCTGCCTGATAAGAACGTCAATGTAGCGGTCGTCGAGTTGCTGGATGTCCCTTGCGAGTTCACCGCATGATAGGTGAACGCGCAGGGATTTGCCGTGGGTGCGGAGGCCATGAATGATCCGTTAGAATTGAGGGTCACAGTGCCGCAGTTGCCCGCACTATTGAGGACCGCCGCCAGCGGGTAGTTGCTGGAGGAAGTGTCGTTGGCCAAGACACCCGGCCGGGCTACCTTTATTAAGGTAGCAACGTTGCTGGTGAAAGTGTCTGCAACGGCTACCGGTGCCGCGACAGCTGCAGGTACGGTGATTGTCACAGTCCCCGTGAGGGTACCGTTTCCTAAATAGGTAAAGGTGTCCGCAACGATGTATGCCCCAGTCGGTGTGTAGGTGAAACTGCCATTTGAGTTAAGCACGACCGTACCGTGGGAAGGATTCACACTGCCAATCGTTGCGCTGGTGACACCGGAATCGTTGCCCAGCACGTTAGCGCTGAAAGTTGTCGCATTCGGGGCAAGCGTGTAGGTGTCATTGACCACCTTTGTGGCCAGCACGGCCGGAGCCGCGAAGCCGGTTCCACCCTGAGTTCCGCCGAATGCCGGCATAATTCCGCCGCTACCGATCTGAAGGTAGGCCTGCATGCCGCCGCCGGGCTGGTTATTGGCTGTCAGGCTCAACTGGCGGTCGAAGACCGGGTAAGTGGCGTTGACATAAGTGCCGGCACTAGCCGGCGGCCTTATCGCCACGTCGTACACTTTGCCGGCAGCAAGAAACACCTCGTTCTGAAGCTTGGGTAGCGCCACCCTGCCCGCCGCAAGAGCCACCTGAATTTCCGGAAGGACGTTGCCGTCTTCCGCGATCAGCCACATGGGCAGGCCTACCAAGGTAGGAACGTGCATCCGCGGACTGGCGTTCACGAAACGTACGAGGACATTGCCGCTGAACGAGGCGGTTGGAAGCATAAGTGTCGACTTTGCCGGTGCCGTTATATCGAACGACTGGCCGTTGATGAGGAAGTAGCGGGGAGAGTATTCCACCGCTGGCGGGTAACACGTATGTGCCGCGCTGCAGGTGGGGTTCCATGGTGCCGTCTCTGTGGACTCAATTTGACCGGCGGTAGGTGCCGGTGTTGTTGCGATCAGCCTCGCCGCCACCGAATCGACGGCAGCGTTCTGCACAGGATCAATTTCGCTGAGCAGCATGGTCGCGTCGGCATCATAGGAGAAACCAGTATAGGCCGTGCCGGCGGCCGTAGCCGTGGGCGCAGCAGTGACGACCAGAACCCCGTACAAACCCATGGGGCCCTGGATGGACGGGCGCGTCCCCGTCTCAATGAGGTAGGTTCCCGGCTTGAGAGAATTCCAGGCATACGGCGTGCTGCGGTTTGACGCTCCCGCCGCCACCTCCGGCACGAGGGACCTGGCGCGCTGCGGTTGAGTAGGCGGTGTAAAAGTTGCAGGGCTATTGGTCGGCCACGTTGTCTGGGTCTGTGAGTGGGCCGGACTGGCAACCTTGACCGGGCCTCCCAGCCCGCCGCCCAATTGCCCGACGATCATAATAGAAGTCGGCACAGGCAGGTTGTTCGTCAGTGCGATGCTCAAGTTAGTGCCCACAGGGACGGTGATCAATGGCGGCGACCAGCCGGTCACGCCGGTTTTCAGGGGCACGCAGGTTACACCAGGAATGGTGACGGTGCCGCAAGTGTAGCCCCACATCTGCACAGTGTTGCCGTCGGGCAGAAGCGTGCTCGTCCTCTGAACTGTCAGGGGGACCGCTGGGGGAGACAGCGCCAAGTAGGTGTAGTCCCTGTAGTACCACTGTCCGTTGTTGGACCACAGCCTCACATAGATCGTCGAACCGTTCCCCGGTAGCCCCGTGGCGGTGACCGATGTTCCTGTAATATAGCCATTGTAGTAAATGTTGGCCGTACCCGGGGCGGTTCCGACGTACAGCACGTAGTAGGACGGCGCGCTTGCGCTGCTCCATGTGAACAGTTGCGAGGTCCCCGTTAGCGCTGATCCGTTTGGGGGAGATATTATAGCCGCCGGTATGTAGACGATCGGCCCCGTAGTGTAACTGTAGTCCTGGAAATACCACTGTCCGTTGTTGGACCACAGCCTCACATAGATCGTCGAACCGTTGGTTGGCAGCCCCGTGGCGGTGATCGACGTTCCTGTGACGTAGCCATTGTAGTAAATGTTGGCCGTACCCGGGGCGGTTCCGACGTACAGAACATAGTAGGACGGCGCGCTCGCGCTGCTCCAGGTGAACAGTTGCGAGGTCCCTGCCAGCGTCGATCCGTTTGCGGGACTTACCATGGCCGCTGGCGTGTAGACGGGCAATCCCGTAGTGTAACTGTAGTCCTGGAAATACCATTGTCCGTTGTTGGACCACAGCCTCACATAGATCGTCGAACCGTTGGTCGGCAGCCCGGTGGCGGTGACCGACGTTCCTGCAATATAGCCATTGTAGTAAATGTTGGCGGTGCCCGGGGCGGTTCCGACGTACAGAACATAGTAGGACGGCGCGCTCGCGCTGCTCCAGGTGAACAGTTGCGAGCTTCCTGCGAGCGTCGATCCGTTTACGGGAGTTAGCATAGCCGCCGGTGTGTATGGGATCGACCCCGTAGTGTAACTGTAGTCCTGGAAATACCACTGTCCGTTGTTGGACCACAGCCTCACATAGATCGTCGAAGTGGTGGTCGGCAGCCCCGTGGCGGTGACCGATGTTCCTGTGATATAACCATTGTAGTAAATGTTGGAGGTACCCGGGGCGGTTCCGACGTACAGCACGTAGTAGGACGTCGCGCTGGCGCTGCTCCAGGTGAACAGTTGCGAGCTCCCTGTCAGCGCTGATCCGTTTGCGGGGGTTAGCATAGCCGCCGGCGTGTAGGAGCCCGGCCCCGAAGTGTAACTGTAGTCCTGGAAATACCACTGTCCGTTGTTGGACCACAGTCTCACATAGATCGTCGAACCGTTGGTCGGCAGACCCGAGGCAGTAACCGATGTTCCTGTGAGATAGCCATTGTAGTAAATGTTAGTGGCACCCGGCGAGGTTCCGACGTACAGCACGTAGTAGGACGGCGCGCTGGCGCTGCTCCAGGTGAACAGTTGCGAGCTCCCCGCCAGTATCGATCCGTTTGCGGGAGTTACCATAGCCGCCGGCGTGTAGCCGGTCTGTGCCGCACTCGCTGCCGGGAGTAGAATCGTCACTGCGAGCACTGCCGTCTTCAACACTTTTTCGAATATATTGAATCGCATGGTACTTCTCTCCCACATTACATGGTTTCGTCGATAAAGATGTACGGGGCATCCACGATCATCATCAGCAGCATGCCGCCGGGGAACACGTCGCCGTTAGTGAGTTCGCGCTCGTTGTGCGAGTGCCACATGTAGGCGAAGCCGGCATACTGGTTCTGCACCTGGCTGCCCGGGGGAAAGGGTGTGTTCCCCATCGACTGGGCCAATGCGTCAGGCCCAAGATAGGCGCTGCCTCCGTAATACGCGCCATAGCTGAGGACGAACGGATCGGGAAGCGTTGTAGGCCCGCTGGCATCACTCTCGAGCGGCTTCAAGTGGTCGGCGCACCATTCATAATAGTTGATGGTACCGCCGGTCCAGGCTCCCGCAGTAAAGGTCGGCAGAACGGCGGGTGGAGTACTGGCGCTGGTGTAGTATCCGTTGGCGTCCGGATGGCATACCGTGCCGTCTGTAATCTGGTGGTTGTACATATCCCAGTTCAGTCCCCGGCCGGTAAAGTAAAAGATGCCGTCCATTGCCTCGCCGGGAGTCGAGGTGGTCGTGAACAACAGCGGTCCGGCGAGCTTCGTCAGATCGGTCGGGCTCAAGAGGAGATTGCCGTCGCGCGCCAGGATGCGCACGTGGTTTGCGTGTTCGTGGAACGGATGCTGCAGGCGCCCCTGTCCGATGACCCGCAAGAGCACCTGGTCTCCGGGGTGCATGCGGGGAGAGGAGTTGTAAGGCTGATGCGGATAGGCGGTGACGAAGTCCGCATCCATGTTGTCCGGAAACGAGCGCCCGTTGATCAGGTAATACTGGGAGCGATAGGGTTCGGTGGCTACGTTGAGCGGGCCTGCATTCCCCGTCGCCGCCAACTGCGCTTCCACCTGCCGGTGAATCCTCGGGTCAATCGTGGTTAGCTGGAACAGAAATTCCCGATCGTAGCAGCTGGATGGCAGACCATCATAAGCGGAAGTCGACAGCGAGTAGCTGGTGCCCGCGTTATTGCTCGTGCAGCCGCCGACTCCGACGAGGACAGGCGAGCTTGGCAAGACAATCAGGGCGCCATAAAGGCCCATCTCGATCTGCAGGTCAGGCTGCGTCCCGCTGTAGTACGAGTGCGTGCCGGGCGTTGTTGCCACGAAAGTGTAAGTTACCGAACCACCATGAAGTACTTCCGTCGTTCGCAGGCCCGCGACCGTGCCGGTGCCTGAGGCAGTTACCTGGAAGCCGGGAAACAGAATCGAAGTGTTGCCCGCGCCGGCCGGCAAATTGTTCGTCAGTGTAACCGTAACAGTCTGGCCCTCGGTCACGATCAGCGTAGGACCCGGGACTTGCATGCCCAGGCAGCTGGCCGCGAAGACACCGGGAATCACCGGAGTTGAACTGGCGCAGCCATAACCCCAGGAGTAAATGATCATTCCGTCGGGCAAGGTCATATAGTTCCCGCTCGCAGTCAGGCTGAAGCTCGGACCTTGAATGCCGGGAACCGCAGCCAGAGCCGAAGCCGCTAGCAGCAAAAGGGCCGCCACCACAACCGGGAGTAACCGAATTACCGCAATCCGTTCTTTCCTATTCAAGGGACTCATGGTTTTCCTCCTATGTTGTGATTACGATCTCGGTCATAAGACCACCGAAGTTCTCGGCATCGTTCGACAGGTGGTCCAGTTGTGGGGTAAAGAGGAAGTACGTGCCCGGGGCGATGCCGGTGGTATCGAGAATCACATCCAACGATTCGCCCCCGCCCAACGTGATCGAGTTGGTCGTGTAGTACAGGTTGTTTCCCGCCTGGTCGCGCAGCAGCCGCGCATTCAAGGCAATCACCTGCATCGGGATCTGTGATGCCAGGGTCTGGTATTCCGTTACTCCGAGCATGGAAATGCGCAGAAGGATCCTCTGCCCTGTTTTGACGGTCACTGTACTCGACATCGGCTGCGAGGGACGCGAGACTCCGTCCGCAGCCATCGTAGATTGAGCCGGGGGCAACTCGGTATTGTTTCCCGTCTTGTTTACGGTGTCGGGATAGCTGCGTCCGTTCAGGAGGAAGTACTTGTCCTTCATATCCTCGAATCCTTCCGGGTTGAAGGTCATGCCGACAAAGTGAAAGCTGGGATCGAACCCATGGATCTGCAAAGGCAGCTCGACGTCGTAGCGGGTGGAGCCGTCGCCATCGTTGTAGGCATATTTGGTATAGCCGCCCTGCCCCTGAACAAACCCGGTGTTTATAGCCGGCGGCGGCGTCGCGCAGAGGATATCCCTGGAGGGAAAACATGCAGTCCTCGGATCCTGCTGCTGCCAATTGAACGCGGTGTAAAGGCTGGTATTCGCAGGAACTCTATTTTGCCTCGGGTACACCCAGAGCTGCCCCACCATGCCCATCTGCAGGTGTTCGGGCGGCGTAATATGGCAGTGCCAGAAATACGTGCCCGCGTCCGGCGCCAGATAGTAGTACGCAAAGCTGCTGGCAATTTGGATTGCAACCGAGGCATCCGGCACGCCGTCGAAAAATGAAGACGCGTTGGGATAGCCGTGAAAGTGGACCGTGTGCTGCTCGAACAGGTCCGGCCGCATGATCATGCCGACGTTGCTGAGGGTCAGGAAGAATTCATCGTCCTCGTTGATGGCCATCGTGGGTGCAGGGATGCTTCCGTTCAGGACGCCGACATTCATAATGCTGGCAGGGTCCATAACGGCGCCGTTGGGGCTGCCAGGGTCCAGAATGGGGCTGCTGGTCGCCGTCGCCGTGGGATAGGCGGGGACGTTGAACACAGTGTTCAGCTGTGTGCCCGGCAGACCATGCTGGATATCATAGAGGCCGGAGAGCGGACTGAAGGCAAACAAGTAAGTCTGATGCCCGTCGCCCATAGTCGCATACCCGTCCCCGCCCGAGATATGCTGGCACTTGATCGCGCCGCCGTTGCGAACATAAGGCAGGCCGGTGATTGGATCGGTGAAAATCGTTGGGCCCGTGTATGCGGGATTTAGGCCTGTGGGATGAAGCTGTGTCTGAGCGGGACACTCGACCCGAAACGTCTGAGCGCCCGCAACTGTCGTCATCAGGCAGGTGCTGAGCAGGAACAACCAGATTGCGTACCGCTTTTGCATAATCATGCTGCCTCCCTTTGGCTTACTGCCGGCGCACGAGGCGCCGTCTATTTCGAATCAGAGTGCAAGCGGGATGTGCGGGACCAGGGATGAGGCCCCATCATCCGGAAACAAGCCTGAGGACGTCGGCTGCGCTTTCAATGATCTAACGTGAACTCGCACCTGAGATCGGCTCATACATTTTTGTTGCCCTATCGGACACCCTTGAAACGCCTCCGAAAACCCGCCGGTAGGGCTTTTGTGTACCCTCAGCGCCGCCACGGCGCAGATTGATCCGTTAATCAGGAGACCTCGATTTGCCGGATGCTTGCGGCTGCCGCTGGTCGGCTGACACCGCATCCGCGTAGTGCTCCGGGCTCTTGTCGAATAGTCCCTTGCATTGATCTGAGCAGAAGTAATATGTCTGTCCGCGAAAATCGCTCTTATGTGTTCCCGTACCGCCCGGGTCGACGCTCATGCCGCACACAGGATCCTTGATCTCGGCTTTGCGACCACTCGCGGCTGCGGCCCTCATGCGACTCTCCGAGTCAATGAGGAAGTTTCCCGACACCACGATCCGCTCACCTTCCTTTAAACCGGCGACGATCTCCACCTGATCGCCCGAGTGCAAGCCGGTCTCGACGATGTGAGGTTCAAAAACTCCGCTGCTGATTTCGACAAAGACCTTTTTTTGAAGGCCGGTGTCGATCACCGCATCTGCCGGCACCACCATCGCGGGGGGTCGGTGGAGCGTAAACTCCACGTCCACGAACATGTCAGGGCGCAATGCGTATCCTGGGTTATCCGTTTCCAGCCTGACCTTGAGCACACGGCTCGCCGGATCGAACTGCGGCAGGACATTGCTCACCCGCGACCGGAGGACCTTCCCCTGATTGGGAATGGATATTTTTGCTTCCATCCCCGGCCGGAAATACCGAGCCTGGTTCTCGAACAGGTCAGCCATGATCCAGACATGGCTCAGATCGGCGATGCGATAAAGCTCCGTGCTCCGGTCGAACTTCATCCCCAGAGTCACATTTCGGGCCAGCACGAAACCGTCCATGGGCGCCCGCAGATCGATTTCCGTGACAGCCTTACGGGTGCGGGCAATCTCCTGAATTTGATATTCGCTCATTCCCAGAGTGCGCAGCTCTTTTTCAGCGGTCTGGTACTGGATAAAGGTAGTGTTGTTCTCCAGCCCAGCAGGCAACTGGCCGCGCGCCGCCAGCGAATAGAAGAAAGAGGTCTGAGCCGGGACGAATTCTTTGCTGTAGAACGTGGCCAGCAAGTCCCCCTTCCGGACCATGCTGCCTGCCGCGATCGGATAGATCTTTTCGATAAAGCCGTCGGTGGCCGTCATGCGGACCGACTGCGCTTCGTCGACGGCCACCCGGCCCAGAGTCCGCAGCGACTGTTCGAGAGGCGCAATTTCGACACGGCCGACGTGCACACCCATGATCTGCTGTTTGTCAGGGTCGATCTTCAGGGCGCCGGCAGGCAATGAGGAAGGTGTGTCGGATTTTTCGGTCCGATCGGTTTCATCAGCATACACGGGTTCCAGCTGCATGCCGCAATCGGGGGCAATACCGGGCTTATCGGATTTATAGGCTGGATGCATGGGGTCCTGGTAATAGAGGATCCGGCGACCGCCCGCACCCGAGACCTTGACGTCCCGCGCCGTATACAAGCTCCCGAACATAAAGGATAGGGCCATCGCGAAAAGCAAAAGAGCCGGGTAGAGTGTTTTCTTCATGCCGCAATCCTCTCTCTGGCCGGCCAGGCCGCACGGTGTTTGTCTGTCTCCTTCGCTGAACAGGAAAAATGCAGGCCTTGCGCGGATGTCTGACAGAGAATGGCGAACCGACCAATGTACTCGGCAAGCCTCGTTTCTTTGATAACAGGGCGTTGTCCCTGGTCTGCCTCGATCAGCCCGAGTCCACGAAATGTTTTCATGAGCATGCCTATCCGCGTACGCCTCGTGCTGATCGTATCACGCGAGACCCTGGTGAAACAGGCTTTTATTTTCAATTTCATGCGATCTTCTCCAGGAGCCGGTCCGATCAGGTGCCTAACTCCTTGATTCGACACGTAGAAACATTCACTTGCTCCTCAAGCTCATCATAAGCCGTAAAAGCTGAGCATCAATACGTGGAAACACCCATTTTCGGGTGAGGGAGAATACTCATGGAAAGGCGTGGCTGGATTCTCTGTCTTGGCACAAGTGACATGAAGACCCTTTCGGCTGTGCCGGCACAGATTGTGCGTTGAATGGAGAAGCGACAGCGGAGTCAATGCAAGCGCGGCGGCTCTACCGCACAGCCTCCGCGCCTTCCTGCATCAGAAATTGCGATAGTCGAGCAGGGAGACCTCTTCTTTGATGAGGACTTTTATGATGCGATCGCCCGCGATCATGTGCTCGGCGGCGGTCATGCCGCTGACGACTCGCCCAAAACAGGTATAGCCGCCATCGAGATGAGGCTGCGGGGATAAGGTGATAAAGAACTGGCTGCCGCCGGTATCTTTGCCCGACAAGGCCATGCCGACGGAGCCACGCTCGTAGGGGCGCATGTTGATTTCACAGCGGATCGAATAACCCGGGCCACCTTCCTGGTCATCGCGCGGGTCGCCGCCCTGGATAACGAAATAGGGAACCACACGCATAAAGGTATGGCCGTCGAAGAATCCGCTGAAGGCATGGCCGTCGAAGGATCCGCGCTTAGCCAAGGTAACGAAGTTGGCGACCGTCAGGGGCGCATCTTCCGGATAAAGTTCGATCTCGATCGTTCCGCGAGTCGTTTCCAGGGTGGCCGTCGTGCGGTCCTGGCGTGCCCCGGCCAACAGGCTGCAAAGGAGTCGAGGGGCGCCGGCATCGCAGGGGCCGGGGTCATTCGGAACATCCTGAATACCTGCCTTTCTTAGCAGGCGCCCGGCAGCGATGCGGGCGTTGCGTTCAGGATCCCGCAGCGCCGAGCGCAAGAACGTCTGAATCTCGCCCAATTGGATCCAGGGTTCGAGACGATTCAGGATGGCAACTTTGGTTTCCGGATCCATCCCAAAATCAGGGCCCATGTAAGCCTGAACGATCGGCTTCCAGGGTGTGGGAGCGCTGGCTGCCGGCTGATATGCTGCGAGCGCGGCACGCACGATCACGCCATCGCGGGAGGTGAGGTAGGTCGGGAGAACTCCCTGCAAATCCGGGGACTGCGCGCGCGCCAATGCCTGCAGAACTACTGGAATTGCAGAGCAGATCGGCGGCGCGGCCTGATCTTCGGCCGCCCTCGCAAGCATGCTCTTCAGTTCGCTCTGGGCCCGCAGGCCTCCCAGTTCTCCGAGTGCTGTTGCCCAGGCGCGCACTCCGGCGGGAGCGTCGAATTGTGCGCCGGCAACCAAGTTGAAGAATCGGTCTGGATCCTGGCGCAGCACTTTGGCCAGCGCAATTATAGCGTTGTCCGCGACCGGCCCGTTCATGTGCACGAAGTGTTGCAGCGTTGCCGCGTTCTTCTCGGATCCGATATTTCCCAATGCGGCCACCGCCAGCACCGCGAAATTCAACTGATCAATCTGGTCCGGGCTGGACTCCCCGACGGGTGCAGCCAGAATCGCCTTCTCGATGGCCGGTGCAGACCTGGGGTTCTTCAAGGCAACCAACGCTTGCAGCGCGCTGACGCGCACCGCCAACGGCGTCTTCCGTCCCTCGCGCTCAGGGTGCAGCAACGGTTCGAGCACGGCCGCCAGGCCGGGATCTGCACAGATGCCCAGCGCGCGAGCCGCATGAGCGCGCACGTCAGGATCATGGCTTTGGAGCAGGCGTTCGAAAACAGGCCGGGAATCTTTGGCGCGCATACGATAAAGAGCGTTGGCCGCGCGCCATTGGATTTCAGGATCGTCCAGGCCTGCAAGGCGTTCGAGCGCGGGGCGCGCCGCAAGGCTTCTTAGACGCATCAGGGCGGTGATCGCCAGGCCCAAACAGGTGCGTTGCGAAGGTGATCCGTCGTAGGAAAGGCGGTCGAGGCGCCGGGCAATTTCGGCGGCATCGGCTTCCTGTCCAATCTTGCCAAGGGCTTCGATCGCGCGCATGGACACGCTGAGTGCAGAATCATCCAGCGAATCCCTGAGCTCGCCGGCGGCGCTCAAGTCGGCGATGCGTCCCTCATTCCGAAGCAGATCGCGGTCCTCAGATTCCCCGATGGCAAAAGCCGAAGCTGCCCGGACTGCCGCGTAGGGTGCATGAAGCGCCTCGTAGAGCCAGGGCAACGCCTTGGGATTCCCGATCCGGCCCAATGCCAGCGCACACCATTCCTGCACCTGAGGTTGAGAAGAGTCACGCAAATGCCGCGGGAAAAAGTCGTCGTCGCCGAGGATGCGATGATCCTGGCGATAGAGGATTTCGGCAAAGAGACTGTTCCTTTCAATCTGTTCCCCCTGCAGCGGTCGGCGTCCACACGAGCAGAACGCGACACACAGCATGATCGTCAACGCGAGCATGAGTGGCTTCTTCATCGAATGATCCATAGGATATAGGCTGGAAGTTGGCGCCGGTTGCCTCGCGGTGCGCAAGCACTGCAGTCGCTGGTTCGGATGCCCCGTCCGGCGAGACTGACTCAAAACTGGGCGTCCCTCCGGGAAGCTCAGTTTTGAGATATCCTCGGTGGCCGGGGTCTACTGATACTTCAGGCCGCTGATTTGGATTTCAACACGCTTCGGATTCCACAGCTGTTCAATGGATTCAATCCACACCGAAAAGGTGCGCTTCTCCAGAGGTTCCATCGGGCCCTGGTGCCACCCGACGCCCGGACGCAGCGGCGTGACCGTCTTCTCTTTGGACAGCTTGCCGTACACATCGTAGAGGGTGACATGCATTTCCACCGCCTCGAGTTTGCGGCTTCCCTCATTGGAAATGATTCCTTCGATGGCGGCAAACCGGTTGCCTGCAAAGTTGAGACCGATGCTGGCTTTGACGTTTTCGATGCGGACCTTATCCTTGTAGGCCTCGAAATCGGGCTCGCCGGGGCGCACCATGCCGGGAATGACTACCGGGCCGCTGACCTCTTTCGGCACGGGATGGCTCTGCTGATAACGGACGAGAAAGAAGACGGCGACGAGTGCCACCGCAGCCACCGCGATCATGATATAGAGCGCCACGGGGCGCCGCTCAGGTTTTAGTTCGGAGGTAAACTCTGTCATGGCTGACCATCCAGAACGCATAGCCGGAGCCCATGCAAGGCTCGAAGCTGCAATCTCAACTTCCGCTAACCACCATGTTGCTGATCAGCAGGGTCGGGGCGAAAATCTCACCCAGGGTCAAAAGATCATTGCCGACAGCTTCAACGCTTGTCAACATGTCTTTCAGGTTGCCGGCAATCGTTATTTCTTCCACAGGAAATGTCAGGCGGCCGCCTTCGATCCAAAGCCCCGCGGCCCCCTGGCTGAAGTTTCCCGAAACGATATTCACCCCGAATCCGATCAGCTCCGTTACATAAAGCCCGTTTTTGACCGCTCCAATAATTTCTTCGGGAGTTGCCTGGCCGGCATGCAGATAGAAATTGGTCGGCCCGACTGCGGGCGCGCCATGCAGCGGACGATTTGCATTGGCAGTCGAGCGCAGACCCAGCTTGCGCGCCGCATACGAGTCGAGCAGGTAACTTTCCAGCATCCCGTTGCGAATTACCCTCGTAGTCTGTGACGGGACGCCCTCGGAGTCAAAAGGGCGCGAGCCGAGTCCATAGGGCAAAAGAGCGTCATCGGCAATGCTCACCAGCGGGGATGCAACGCGCGCGCCCAGCTTGTCTGCGAGGAAAGATGCCTTGCGCACCAGAGTGGTTCCTGAGACCGCGTCTGCCAGGTGCTTCAGCAGCGCAGCAGCCGTGCGCGGGTCAAAAACGACGGGCACGGTGCAGGTCGACACCCTGCGCGCACCCAGTCTGCGTAGAACACGTCGAGCCGCCTCGGCACCGATCTGTTCGGTCGGCTGCAGCCGGTTCAAGTCAGGGTGAGTGGCGAGCCAGTAATCCCGTTGTTTTTGCCCGGCCGATTCGGCGAGCGGACAAGCGTAAAGTGAACAGACGCTCTTCTCGTAGCTCGCGCAGACTCCATGCGAATTCGCGTAGCTTACCGAGAGAGTCGAATCGGCGAATCCCGCCCCTTCGGAATTGTTGATGCGCGGATCATAGGCCAGAGCTGATTCCTCACACGCGCGCGCCAGCGCAATCTTCTGATCGGCGGAGAGCTCGTTGGCGGCCGGGAAGAAGAGCTCCAGTTCCGGCAAGGCATGCCGGTAACTATCCTCGGAAGGTATTCCTGCGGCCGGATCCTCGCCGGCGGCTTGCGCCATGTCCCAGGTGTCTCCGATCATCTGCTCGAGAGCGGGCTCAGAAAGGTCGGAAGAGGATGAAACGGCGCAGCGTGTTCCTTGGAAGATCCGCATGCCGAGCCTGCGTGAGCTGGTATGAACCAGCTTTTCCACCGTGCCCAAACGCACTACAGTAGAGAAGTCCCGGCCTTCGTTAACCAGCACCTCTGCTGCGCTGGCGCCGGCGCGCATCGCTTGGTCGACTACCTGGCGCGCCAGTTCCTGGGCTTTTGGCATCACTAAGATCTCCACTTCCCAAACAGGCACAGTCACCAAAACCGCGCCATCAGGCGACGGTGTCTTTGGAGAGCGCAAGTCTGCTCTGGACCCTATCTGCGGATTCCCCCAACGGTGATTTCACTGATTTTCAAAGTCGGGGTCCCGACGCTGACAGCCACGCTCTGGCCGTCCTTGCTGCAAGTGCCGAGCCCTTCGTCCAGGGCGAGATCGTTCCCTACCATGGTAACGCGGGTCAAAATCTCCGGGCCGTTGCCGATCAGAGTGGCCCCGCGGACAGGAGTTGTGATCCTCCCTCCCTCGATGAGATAGGCCTCGGAAGCCGAAAAAACGAACTTGCCGTTGGTGATATCCACCTGGCCGCCTCCGAAGTCGACAGCATACAGCCCCTTGTCGACGGATCGGATGATGTCCTCCGGACTGCTCGTGCCGGCTTCCATAAAGGTGTTGGTCATGCGCGGCACGGGAACGAAGGCATAGCTCTCACGCCTGCCGTTGCCTGTGGGGGGCGTTCCCATCAGCCGCGCACTCAGAGCGTCCTGCATGTATCCGCGCAGGATCCCATTCTCGATCAGGACGGTCCGGCTGGTAGGATTGCCTTCATCGTCGATATTGAGTGACCCCCTTCGACCCGGAATTGTTCCATCGTCTACCACCGTGCATAGTTCCGAAGCAACGCGCTGGCCGATGCGTCCCGAAAAGGCGGAGAGGTTTTTGCGGCTGAAGTCGGCCTCCAGCCCATGCCCGACGGCTTCGTGCAGCAGGATCCCGGGCCAGCCCGGCCCGAGCACCACCGGCATCGTGCCCGCGGGGGCTTCTCCAGCTTCAAGCAAGAGTACGGCTTGCCTGGCAGCATTTTTGGCAAAGTAGGTTGGAGACTTGGAACCAAAGAAGTCCATCCCGACGCGACCGCCACCTCCTTTGATGCCGATCTGCCGTTCGCCGTTCTTAGTGGCGATACATGAAATTTGGAGCACGGTGAGCGGTTGGGTGTCACTGACCACTCCGCCCCCGCGACTGTAAATCAGAACATGCTTGAGTTCGTTGGCCAGCACTGCGCGGACCTCGGCAATGTGAGGGTCGTAGGAGCGGGCGGCCCGGTCAGCCTCTTCGAGCAGTCGGAGCTTCGGTGCCAGATCGAAATCGACAATCGGACAAGGGACAGGATACAAATTGTGCGGAGTGCTGTGGCGCGTTCCGCAAGGCCAGACGGAGGAACCGGAATCATGGGCGATCGAACCTGCCATTGCGGCTGCGGCCAGCATTTCGCTCATTTCCAGGCTGTCGGCGGAGGCATAGCCGGTTTTTTCCCCGACGACGACGCGGACTCCCAATCCCTGGAAGATGTTCTTCGTGGCACTCTTGAGCATGCCCTCTTCCAGTGCCAGCATGTCCCTCGTCCGGTATTCCAGATACAGGTCGGCATCGTTCCCGCCTTTGGCGAGTGCGGTCACCAAAAGCCGGTCCAGATCATGCTGGGTAATGCCGAATCGATGTGAAAAGATGTTTCCGGAATCCGTCTTGCCGCTAGTCATGCAGGGCGCTCATAGTGGGGCTCGGTGAGAGTTGCATCCTGGTGATGAGATCTGCAGCCAACTTCCTATGGCTTTGTACCTTGGCTTCATTGCCCATGTTTCCGTGACAATTCCCAGCCACATCGAAGCGTGGGCCGGCCGCGGAGTAAAGCAGGGCGGGAGAATAGGTATGATGCATCCCCACGCCAGGAGGTTCCCGGTGCGATAACCCGCACGAAAATTATAACAGATCCGGTGATTTCCCAGTCATTGCCTTGTCGATAGCGCAATTAATATGATAGCCTTTCTCTTTTCAGGACCATGGAAATGACGACAAAGCCCCGTGCAAGTATCCTTGTTGTGCTCCTGGCGGTTTGTTACTTAGGTGCACCCGCAGCATCCCAGCAGAAGCCTCAGGTGTTTCCGGAGCTGACCCGCACCCCGCTCCTGAATGACCTGCAGGTCTACATCGCATCAACGCCTTATCTGGGCGACTCCATGACGATTGGCCTGGTACTGCGCTACGGTTCGACCTTTGATCCTGCAAATAAGGGTGGTGTGGCGTTCCTGGTGTCCCAGCTGTTGGGTAAGGCGACTGTGGATCTGACCACCAAGGATATCCAGGATGAACTCAACTACCTGAACGCCACACTGGAAGTGCGCTGTGATTGGGACGGCATCCGGCTGATGATGCACGGGCAGAGCGCAGCCTACGAGCGCCTCCTGCTGCTCCTTTACCGGGTTGCGTGCGAGGCCAAATTTAATGATGAGGACTTCACCAGGGTTCAGAACGCCCTGATCCAGCAGCTGCAGACGCCCGAGGACCTGCGCCAGCGGATTCGGAGCCAGTTTGACGCGGAGCTATTCCGAGGCACAACGTACGGCCGGCCCCTGCGGGGCTCCCCGGCTTCATTGAAAAACATTGCCGTTGGCGATCTGCGCTTTTTTTATAAACGATATTTTTCGCCCGACCAGGCTGCTCTGGCCGTTGTCGGCTCCGCACCCGTATTTGAGGTCCAGCAGAAAGCCCGCCGCATCTGGGGCGTTTGGACCCGAACCGACGAAATTCCCTTCACCTTCCTGCCGGCGCACGAGCCGGCGGCACTCAATATTTTTCTGGAAGATGACCCTGCGTCGCCCGCGGCTCAATACATTCTGGGCAATCTCTGGCCCAACCGCGAAGATCCTCAATATTATGCCGCGCTTTTGGCGACACGTCTGCTCCAGGAACGCCTCACCCAGGTTTTGCCTACCTCGAGGTTAACGGTGGCTGTCGAAGGACGCAGATTGCTTGGTCCGTTCTATGTCCAAGGGCAAGCAGCTGCGGATCAAGCCGCGGATGAAATCAACAAGATCATCGGCGCCGTGGATGCCTTCAAGGAAGCCGAAGGCAAGCCCACCGAAGTAACTAGAGCGCAGGATCAGTGGATTCAGGAGTTCGGCAAGACGCTCAGTTCGACTGAGGGAATCTGCAGCGCACTGCTGGATGCAGAACTCTATCGGCTCGGCCTTAACTATCTTTCAACTTTCGCGGACTTTGTCCGGCGCAGTGGCCCTCCCATAGTGAGGGATGCGGCGAAGCGATGGCTTTTCCCAGGCGGCTTGGTGCTTATCGTGCGCGGGCCCGCGGCCATACTCCGTCCGCAGCTGGAATCGCTGGGCACGGTCCAACTCCTGAAACGCTAAATTGACTCAAGACTCCCGGGACCAACGGCTTGTGCAGTTTCTTCCCGATCTTGAACAATCTCACAATTTTCTGATGATGAACAAGAACGCGCCTCGTCTGGCTTCGTATAATATGTCGTGTTCGCTTTTATTTTGCCTGAGGCGTGATTGGTACTGGGGATAGCCAGCAGTGGCACTGTTAAAGCCCTTTGGGGCTCCTTAACTAAGTGCTACTTACGTACAAATCTTTGCCGTAAAGAAAAGAAAAAGATCAACGCAGAGGTCGCAGAGGCCGCAGAGAAAAGAAATTCAAAAGCAAAAAAATCCTGTGCGGCCTCAGCGCCCTCTGCTCCGAAAATAGGACCAATTACGGTGCCGATCAACTAGTCTATTTCTGTGCCCCTTCAGGGCTTGAGATCTCCGGACCTCAACCCCAGGGCTTGCGCCTTGGGCTGTTCTGCCTCGCCCTTTCAGGGCTAAGCATTTCACGACTGCGGAAACCCCCAAGGGGTGGCGCAGCAAAGCCCAGGGCGTGAGCCCTGGGTACAGGTGATCGAGCTGGCAAGAGCCCTCCTAAGGAACTTGAATTGATACATTGCACGGATGTTGAGCTGTAT
>JBGQNR010000022.1:0-44930 GCA_041501225.1 Acidobacteriota bacterium | reverse complement strand
TGCGTCGCGCCGCCTTGCATCTGCCCCCGCGGCGCTTGGAACGCGGCCCCTCCTAATTCTCGGACGGGCTCCTAGCTCGGCCAGGATGGCAGAAGGCCAGGAGAATTTACAAAAAAACGACAACTCGGGAATTGCCGGCAGCCCCACGCGGGAATCCAAGAATGTAGTTAATCTCGACTATGAGATGAGCTCGTTCCTCTGCACGGGCGCCGGCCTTGGAGAATCTATGAAGAAGCTGCTTTTCATACTTGCCGTATCCGCTTCATTCGCTTTTCAGGGAGCCAACGGCCCGGAGATCGCGCGCTGGGAGCAGCAGGCCCGGAACGTTACGATCATCCGTGACGATTGGGGCATCGCGCATGTCTACGGAAAAACGGACGCCGATGCGGTCTTCGGCATGGTGTACGCGCAGGCTGAAGACGATTTCAATCGCGTCGAGACGAACTACATCAATGCGATGGGCCGGCTGGCGGAGGCCGAGGGAGAGTCCAGGATCTACCAGGACCTGCGGATGAAGCTCTTCATCGACCCCGACTCGTTGAAGAAGCAGTACGCCGAGGGCCCGGCGTGGTTGAAGACGCTGATGAACGCGTGGGCCGACGGCTTGAACTACTACCTCTCCAAGCACCCCGAGGTGAAGGCGCGCGTCATCAAGCGATTTGAGCCCTGGATGGCGCTGTCCTTCACGGAAGGAAGCATCGGCGGCGACATCTCGAAGGTGAACCTCAACCAGCTTCAGGCGTTTTACAGCAAGGGTCCCGCAAGCCCGTCGCCTGCTGTGGACGAGAGCGTCGAGGCGGAGCCCGGTGGATCGAACGGCGCCGCCGTCGCGCCCTCGAACACCACCGCTCACCATGCCCTGCTGCTGATCAATCCCCACACCTCCTTCTTCTTCCGGTCCGAGTTGCAGATGGTGAGCGACGAAGGGCTGAACGCCTACGGCGCGGTGACGTGGGGGCAGTTCTTCATCTACCAGGGATTCAACGACCGCGCTGGCTGGATGCACACTTCCAGCGCCGTGGACGATGTCGATGAGTATCTCGAAACGGTGGTGAAGAAGGGCGATCGCTTCTACTACAAGTACGGCAACGAAGAGCGTCCGGTCGTGGCGACCGAGATCACGGTGCCATACAAGAGCGGCAACGGGATGGCCGAAAAGAAATTCACCGTCTACCGCACCCATCACGGGTCCATTATCGGTGAAGCGAACGGCAAGTGGGTGAGCATCCGCATGATGCAGGAGCCCGTGAAGGCGCTGACGCAGTCCTACACGCGCACCAAGGCGAAGGACTACAAGTCGTTCCGGCAGACGATGGAACTGCACACCAACTCGTCGAACAACACGATCTACGCCGACGCCGACGGCAACATCGCCTACTTCCACGGCAACTTCATTCCCCGACGCGACCCGAGCTTCGACTGGACTAAACCTGTCGATGGCGCCAATCCGGCGACGGAGTGGAAAGGCCTGCTTTCGATCGACGAGACGCCGTACCTGCTGAACCCGGCGAGCGGGTGGCTCTATAACACCAACAACTGGCCGTGGTCCGCAGCCGGTTCGAGCAGCCCGAAGAAGTCGGACTATCCCGTGTATGTCGACAGCGGCAGCGAATCCGCTCGCGGACTCCATGCAATCCGGGTCCTGCAGAACAAGAAGGACTTCACGCTCGACTCGCTGATCGCCGCGGCGTACGATAGCTACCTCACATGGTTTGAGAAGCCGATGCCCGCGCTGATCAAGGCCTGGGACGGCACCACGGCCTCGAATCCCTTGAAAGACAAGGTGGCCGAGCAAATCAAGCTGCTGCGCGCGTGGGACCTCCGATGGAGCGCGACGTCCGTGCCCACCTCGCTCGCGGTGTTCTGGGGCGATGATGTCCAGCGGCGCGTGGGTGCGGCGGCGAGACAGGCGGGGATGCCGGCCCCCGATTATATCGGCAGCGGCAAGGTACCGGCGGACGAACTCCTGCAGTCGCTGGCGGCGGCGTCCGACAGACTCGCGGCTGACTTCGGGACCTGGAAGACGCCGTGGGGCGACATCAATCGATTCCAGCGCCTCACCGGAGACATCGTGCAACCGTTCAACGATGCGGCACCGAGCATTCCCGTCATGTTCACTTCGGCGACGTGGGGCTCGCTCGCCGCATTCAGCGCGCGTGGGTACCAGGGGACGAAGAAGTGGTATGGCACCAGCGGCAACAGCTTCGTCGCCGTCGTCGAGTTCGGCGAAACCGTGCGGGCGAGGGCCGTGACGGCCGGCGGCGAGAGCGGCAATCCCACGTCCCCGCACTTCAACGATCAGGCGAAGCGCTACAGCACGGGCGACCTGAGGGAGGTGTACTTTTACCGCGCGCAACTGAAGGGCCACACCGCGCGCGAGTACCACCCCGGCAACTAATTTCCGGGCCTGACCCGAATGGCGCTTAGATAGCGATTTCATCTCCCGCGGTTCCTGTGGGGCAGATTTCCCATTACAGATCGAAACGCGGGAACCAGTCCCGAAATGTGCACAGAGGTATTACACCCTCTTACGTTTTGTCACGCAAGGAGTTACCGCTCGAATAATCTGCTCCGAAAGGGATCGCAAGTCGGCTAAGTGCCGCTCCAGTTGGCGGTTTCGACGAATCGCGTCGCGGATGATCTGCGCCTGCTCAGTCGTAAGCGCACAAGTAACCGTCTTGTTGTTGACTTTGCGTGTCCACAGGTAATAGGGCCCATAGGTTTTGAAGACACCCCGCGCCTGACGCCGGAGGTTGCGGTGCACGACGCTTCCTTGAAGGATATAGCCGTCGGGCGCGACCTTGCCCACCTGCTGATTGAATGACCGGATCAACTGATTGAGCTGAGCCACAAAAACCTCCTTCCCATTATGTGGTATCAGCATATATACTGATAGCTACCCATGTCAATTACAGGCGGCAGGTTCGCATGGGGTCTGTGGTCTTTTATAGTATCAGTATGTATACTGATAACACTCTTGGCTCGGAGATCGCAACTTCGGCTCGTTTGCCATGTTTTGCGCTCTGCGGCAATGTGGACTACACGGGGTTTTCCGCCTGCATCAGCGCCGCAAGGTCGACTGGCGCAAGGGGAAGCGGCTCGGCAGGTTCGATCGGCTGGTCACCTGGAACAGACCGCCCAAGCTGTCCTGGTGGCTGCCCGAACCCGCTCCCGATTCCATTACGATACGCATCCTCAAGGTCTGCGTGCCTATTGTAGGCTTCCGAACCCACGTGCTCTTTGTCGCCACCAGCCTGCTCGATGCTAAGCGTTTCCCCGCACATGCCCTTGCCGAACTGTACCGGCGCCGATGGCGAGTCGAACTGTTTTTCCGCTATATCAAAACCGCGATGCACATGGATGTCCTGCGTTGCCTGACTCCGGCGATGATTCGACGTGAACTGCACATGCACATGATTGCCTATAATCTCATTCGGGGTCTCATGCTGCAGTCAGCCCTGACATACGCCACGCCCCTCTGCCATATCAGTTTCAAAGGAACTTGCGACACTTTACGGCAATGGGCTCCTCATCTGGCCGCGACAGCTGCAATCCCAGCACTATACAGCCGGCTCTTCCGCTCGATGCTGCAGATCCTCGCAGACGATCTCGTCCCGCTTCGGCCCAATCGATCTGAACCCCGGGCGGTCAAACGGAGACCCAAGAATTATCGTCGGCTCACCAAACCGCGTCATCTTGTGGGAAATCTGCCCCACAGGAACCGCGGGAGATGAAATCGCTATCTAAGCGCCATTCGCGCCTGTCCCCGAAATGAGATCGTGCTCGACCTTTTCCTGACGATAGAGGAACGAACGTTCACAGCCCCGAAGGCACGGTGTATTTTTCGGGATCTCGATCATGATTCGCAGAAACCTGAATGCCATCCGCTGCCGGAAAGCGTTTGATATCGCGGGCGTCGGCTGCTTCCTGACCCCCTATGCCTGGCTCAGTGTTCCCTTCTTTCTTCTGATTGGCACTACGATAGCTCTCATGCAGTCGACCGATCGGCAACCGGGCGCGCGTTTGCTGTTTGGAGCTGCATATGGGTTGATTCTCTTCGTGAGCAACATGCTTCACAGCGTCGGCCATATGTTCTCCGGGAAAATCATCGGCGCTCCCAATGGAAGCCTGATTGTCACGTCAATGTTCCATATCAACTACCATCGCTGCGATCCGGCGATCTGTACCAAATGGACGCATATCGGGCGGTCCATCGGCGGCCCGCTGGCCAATCTGGTACTCGCGGGAATCGGGACGGTTCTGCATGCTGTAGTGGGCGAAACGTGGTCTGACTTCCTGACGAAGGCCAACTTGATTGTCGGAATCTGGTTGTTGCTTCCGTTGCCCGCGATCGACGGCTGGGTGATCTGGGGAGAACTTTTGGGCTTCAGCCGCCGCTCAACTCTTTGAACGGGGGATAGTCACCAGTGTCTTCGACACCCTTGCATCCCTTGCCAGTTGAACACTCTCTTTCTCTTCGGGACACTGGTGACCGTCCCCCGTTCAAACTATCGGATGATCTGAGGCACGGGGCCGAGTGACCAGCCTTGCATCTTTGTGATGCGTGCGCTCTGTGTGACCTTCTTTCCGTCCAACTCCAGAGTGACCGTGTACTCTCCAAGCGGCGCCCACCCATCGAGGATGTTCCCACCGCCACCGCCGGCGCCCCTTCCTCTTCCAGCCCCCTGGGCGCGCATGGTCCAGATGACGGTGTTGATGCCGGCCGCTGTCTTTCCCTGGAGCCTGGCGACTTCCTGTCCTTTGGAGTCGGTGACGACGATATTGGCGCCGGAGCTCCCCTGGTTCTTCAGGTAATACCGGATCACCATCCCGTTCGGCTCGTTGGGAGTCTGAACATTCCGTTGGCCGAACAGGTAGTCATTGGCTCCAAACGACCAGATGATTCTCTGGACCGTCGGCTTGATCGCGAACAGATGGATCTCCTCGGCCAGCATCGCGTCGTTCATCTCCTGCAAAGGTGCGATGTTGGTAATATAGAGACCGCGCCCATAGGTGCCGAGGACCAGGTCGTTCTCCCTCGGATGAACGAGCAGATCGCGCACGGGGACATTGGGCATGTTGTTATTCATCTTCACCCAACTTGTACCGCGATTGATCGACACGAAGACGCCCGTGTCGTTCCCCACGAAGAGCAGGTTGGGATTCTTTTTATCTTCGTAGACGACGTTGATCGGCTGGTTCGGCAGGTTGCCGGCGATCGAAGTCCAGGTCGCGCCGAAGTCGTCCGTCCTGTAAAGGAACGGGTGGAAATCATCGAACTTGTACCCACTCTTCGACACGTAGGCCCTGCCGGCCACATGAGCGGAAGCGTGAACACGGCTGACATAGGCTTCCTTCCTGCCTCCCAGCGCGTTGATCTTGGATGTCAGGTCGGTCCAGGTCGCGCCGTCGTCCCGGGTAACGTGAACCTTCCCGTCGCTCGTTCCGCACCAGATGATTCCCGCCGTAATCGGGGATTCCGAAATCGATGAGATCGCGAACCATGGGATGCCGCCCGGAACGCCGCCCTCCGACTCAGGCATGATCTTCGCGGTGTCGTTCGCGCTCAGGTCCGGACTAATCTCCGTCCAGTGGTCGCCTCGATCGGTCGATCGGAGGAGAACCTGGCTCCCGGCATAGATGACGTTGCTGTGGTGGGGGGAGATGTCGATGGGAGGCTCCCAGAGCCAACGATGGGGCGGCAGGCCCGGATCCCGTCGCGGCTGGATGAGCGTCTCGTATCCGAGCTTCTGGTCCAACCGGGTGTGTCCGCCGTACTCCCTCGTGGTGTACAACCAGCGGCTGTCGGTGGGATCGACCAGCGTGAAGATGCCGTCGCCATCCCCGATCGCGAACCAGTCTTGTTCCGTGACTCTGCCCGAGGCGCTGTTCGACGGCCCCCGCCAATTCTCGTGGTCCTGAAGTCCGGCATAGACGTTGTATGGGTCCTCCATGTCGACGCCGATTGCGTAGACCGATCCGAGGGGCAGGTTGGAGTAGGCATCGCTGGTTTTCCCACCGTCGTAGGAAATGGCGATCCCGCCGTCGCCCCCACTGATCATCCGGCTGGGATTCTCGGGATCGAACCAGAGCGTACGGAAGTCGCCGAACATCCGGGGGAAGACTCTCGGCGCACCCCAGGTCTTGCCGCCGTCGATCGAGTGCTGGAACCCATCCTGGGTCACGAAGATGTTCAGGTCGTTGCCGGGATCGACCCGTATCTGGCTGAAGTAGTAGGGACCTTTGGGGCTGACGTTGTACTCATCGGCGTTCATCTTCTTCCATACCTGCCCCCCGTTTTCGGTCCGATAGACCTCGCCGCCGATCGTCGTAATTCTCCCGCCGGGCCCGCCTCCTTGACCCGCCCCGCGCGCGCCCGCCGGAGGTGCCGCGGACACGTCACGCGTGTTTTCGTTTTCGATCACCGCGTAGAGGATATCCGGATTCTTGAGGTAGATGTCGAGTCCGATCCTGCCGATCTTCCCCGAGGGAAGTCCTCCACCGAGCCTTTTCCAGGTGCGTCCGCTGTCGATGGTCTTGTAGATGCCGCTCTCGGGACCGCCGTTGATCATCTGCCAGGGCAGCCTCTCTTTGTCGTACGTGGCGGCGTAGAGGACGGCCGGATTCCGGGGATCCACAACCAGATCGATGACCCCCACCCTTTCATTGATGTAGAGGACCTTCTCCCAGCTCTCGCCTCCATTCGTCGTTTTGAAGACGCCCCTCTCCTCGTTCGTCGAATAGAGGTGGCCCGTGGCCGCGACGTAGACGATGTTGGGATTCGTGGGATGGATGATGATACGCGCGATATGGTGCGAGTCCTTGAGACCCATGTTCTTCCAGGTTTTCCCGCCATCCATCGATTTGTAGACGCCGTCGCCGGCGTACGAACTGCGGGAGGTAAACGCGTCTCCCGTGCCGACCCAGACAATGTCCGGATTCGAGGGGGAAGAGGTGACGTCCCCGATCGAAAGATTGCTCTGAGCGTCGAACACGGGCTCGAAGGTCGTGCCGTTATTGGTCGTCTTGAAGAGGCCGCCGATCCAGGGAGCCAGGTACATCGTGTAGAGATGGTCCTTGGCCGGAGAGGCCGGAACGTCGATGTCGGCGATTCTCACTTGCATTCTGAAAGGGCCCAGGTTCCGGTAGGTGAATGCCTCCAGCAGGCGTTCATTGAATAGGCCTTGATTCTGGGCCTTCACTCCGACTGCTGACATTAGTCCGGCGACGACAATGACGGTTGCGGCAATAGCGCTTTTGAGTCTCATCTCTCCTCCTCATGAAGGTCCGGTGCGGCGCGACAAAAATAGCGGTTGGAACAAACCTCATCCGCGCATGTCGACTGCGGGGTCTGCTCCGGAACTTCCGGCTCGTTCACGGTTGTCGATTGTACACCAAAAAATCTCGCGCCGATAAGCCGCATAGGATGGCCTGCAGCCTGTCACCGAAATACCTACTGACCGGTTGGCATCGAGTAGTGGCCGTGGAGCACTTTCCACTGGCCATCCCTGAGCACAAACACCAGGGAGACGGCAAACCGGCTGCTCAAGGAACGCCCATCCGGCAGGGTTGCCGTGGTCGTGCCTGAGGAGGTCAACAGCGCCACATCGGGAGAGATGACCGTCACGTGGATTTGGTCGTAACGGCGTTCCGCCTTGACGAATCCCCGGAATCCGGCCTTCACGGCCTCGAGGGCCTCGGCCCGGGTTTTGAAGAGCTTTCCGTTTTGGATGATCGCTCCCTTATCCGTGTCAAGGATGTAAGAAAAAAAGCTCTCCGCATCCAGTCTGTCGGCGGCCCGGGTCATCTTGTCATTGGTTTCCAGCACCGCCTTCTCGATCATCCGAACGTCCCCTGGATCTGCGCTTCTCTGCCAAGCCGCTGCCAGGACGGCGGAAATGACGACCAAAGCAACCATCACAATCCTGCGCATATCGATCTCCTTTCCCGCTCAACCTGCCATCTCGGGGCATTCCGGTGACAGGCTAGAATGGCACTTAGTCAAGGGTAACGCCAAACAAACTCGATGGAGCATTCTTGCGAATTGCAGGTCGACCCCCACTGCCCACTGGGAGTGCGGGCGCTCTCTTGCTCCCTGGCTGTCATGATTAAATCCCTTCGGGATTCCTTAACCAAGTGCCATTCGTGGCAGGCTACGCAACTCCCAAATCCAAATGACGGTATCTGATCATAACTGTTGATGGGAATTCGGGAGTTGCCTGCCCGTCACCGGAGTGCCTCCTCCTTTGTGAGAATGACGGTCGGAATCATGAAAGCTTTCCCGCGGTTTTTGCGATGAACTCCTGCCGCAAGGACTGTGCCGTCCCGGAGGATGAAATACGATTGATATCATGAAAATTCGAACAATAATATCGAAATTTCATATGACCGCCGCCGCCAGAAACTCGCCTTTAAAAGCAGCCACGAAGACCACGAATCCGGCGCTACTCCGCTCCCCATGGCTCCCGCATGGTCTCTTGCAGTATTTGGACAGGAGGCGCATACGGTGCAGAGGCAGCATTGTTCCCAGGGGCAAAATGGGAGAAAATAGCCGGGTATTCACAGGCCATAGAAAATTATGAATGATCTGCCTTCGCCCTTTACGGCGCCTCAACTTTATGACCTGATGTTCGATGGGCTGGACTTCGACATCCCCTTCTGGGTTTCTGCGGGATTGGCGGCCGAAGGCCCAGTTTTGGAGGTCGGCTGTGGGACGGGCAGGGTCCTCCTGCCCCTGCTGGAGGCAGGTGTGGACGCGGATGGCGTCGATCTGTTTGAGCCGATGCTCGAGTACGCGAGGCGAAAGGCCGCAGCAAGAGGATTCCACCCCAGGCTTCTTGTTTCAGATATGCGCGATTTCAGCATGCCGCGCAGCTATGCCCGTGTCTTCCTGGCGTTCAACACGTTCGCGCATGCCGACACCACGGAAGCACAGCTCGCCACCTTGCGCCGTTGTCATGACCACCTCAAGCGCCGTGGGGCGCTGGTTCTTCACATGTCCTATCCCGGCCCGGGTTACTGGGCCGAACCGGATGGCGAACCGGTCATGGAACTGGAAACCGGCGGCTCCGGGGACGGCCACCGATTCCAGATGTGGGATACCCGCTATAAAGACATGGTTGCGCAATGCCAGCGATCCGAGGTGGAAATCTGCGAAGTCGATGCCGGCGGCGCACTCGTGACGTCCCATCGGTTTCACACGACGCAGCGCTGGGTCTATCGCTTCGAGCTCGAACTGCTGTTCCGTCTGACAGGCTTCGATCGCTGGGAAATATTCGGCGGCTTCGCGCACGGACCGCTCGAGCGCGACGACCAGCATATGGTCGCATGGGCCTGGAAGCCTTGAACTGGTGGTTCCCATCCGCGGTTCGTCGCCTTCTGCTACTTGGCGCTTATCAGGCGGAGGAAGCTTAACAGGCCGACGCGCGCGCACCAGCCCATGTCGAAAGGTTCGGTGTCGGTAGTGTTGGCGGGCGTGTCCCCGACCGAGTGATAAAAGGGATCGCCGTCCACCGTTACCATCCCCGGCTTTTCCCCCGCATACCAGTTGAGGGGAGGGAAGCCCTCGGTTATCGGCTGCGTGCGCTCCCGGTCCCAGGCGGAGGTGTAGAGCGTCACCGCGGGATAAAGCGTTGCGCCCGGCGTCCTGGTGTTCTGGAAGACGTAGGAATCGGTTCCCCCCTGGCTCTTGATGCTGGCGGCGTGCTCCGGGAAGCCGGGCGTGCCGAGATGGTCCTTCATGACCGCGCGGACCAGGGTGATGATCGCGTGGTTCACCGGAATGTCGTCCGGCTCGACGTAGAGCGCGTCCTTCGACGATCCGAAGCCGGCTTGATCATAGTTGAACACGGCCTGCAGGCGGCACGGGTCCTTATCTATCGCTGCTGCGTACTCGCGCGTCGACGACATTTCTCCGCCCCAGGAGGCGAAACGTATGTCCCAGGCCGGTTGCGGAATCGCTCCCGACTTGACGGCAGCCGCAGCGGCCCGCGCGATCTCCAGCACGACGGCCACGCCGGAGGCGTTGTCGTCGGCTCCCGGGCCGCCCGAGTCGGAGTCGCCGTGGGCGCAGAAGAGCACGTACTTCGACCGGTCCTTGCCCGGCAGCGTTGCCACTACCGTCTCCGCGGCGGCGTTGCCGTTTTTTGCCTCAAGCGCGAAGGAGATGCGCACCTTCTCGCCCGCGGTCAGCCGCTCACGCAGCGGGTTCCCCTCGCGTGGGGAGACGGCGAATACCGGGATCGTCCATGCCCCGCGCACCCGCCCGACACTTGGCCAGCCCGATGCGGACGCCCGGCCGTCGAACAGCACCGCCGCGCACCCGGCCGTCGTCTCCGGTGTAGGATTGGCGGATACCAGGCAGACGGCTCCCTGCGCGGCCTGCAACACCAGCTCGCCTTCGCCCTTTCCGGATGGAGATCCCGTGAAAGGCCAACTGGTCTTCAGCACCGTGGCCGCAGCGCCGGCTGCGGCTCCCTGGGTTCGGACCTCCCAGGCCACCGGCTGGTACCAGTCGCGGGGCGTGTCCTGCCGCACCGTCACCTCCAATCCCGCTTCACGAAAGGCCCCGGCAAGCCAGGCAGCCGCCTCGTGGTTCGACGGCGATCCGTACGCGCGTGTGCCGAAGCCGACCAGCCGCCGCACGGTCTCCACCATCCGCGTCTCGGAGATGGTCGCGGCCAGCGCCCGCTCTTTCGTGAGGTTCTGGTCCGCCTGCATGGACACGCCGATGCCGGTTAGCAGGAAAACGGCGAGAAGAATGGATACGACATAGCAGCACCTCCGGGACATCAGTCACCTCCGTAAATAAACGAGTCGAATTTCCAGCCGACAGGATACGCCGACCACCCGGCCGTTGGGGTGATCGCCGGAATGGAATGTAATTCAGAAAAACTGCGCCGTGCATTCTGCGACACTAGAGTCTCTTTAAGGCTTCGGCGCGCTTGCGGAGTTCCTCCGGCGACATGTCCTCCTTGTGGGTGGCGATCCACCAGTAATTTCCGGACGGGTCTTTCACGCCGGCGTTGCGGTCGCCGTAAAACTGATCGGCCGGCTCCATCACCGAGGTGCCGCCTGCCTGGAGCGCTTGCTGGTACACACCGTCGGTGTCGGCCACATACATGTACAGGCTGGCGGGCCTCGGTTCGAATGTGCCGCCCCCTTCGCCCATCATGATGACGGAATCACCGATCTTTACCATGGCGTGCATGATGGTGCCGTCGTGCCGCGCCATGCGCTCGATCTCTTCAGCCTGGAAGGCCTCTTTCAAATAATCGATCAGTCTGGCCACGCCTTGGACTACCAGATAAGGCGTTACGGTGTGAAATCCCTCGGGGATGGGTTCGACGGTCATGTTTGCAGCCTCCTTGCTGAGGAAGGTAACGCGCGCCTTATTCTACAACCGTGAAAATCTCGCGATAGCCTGATTCGACGAAAGGCAGAACTTTCTGGTACCAACTCTTCCATTCCGGATTGGCCATCAGAGTCTGGGCTGAAGTCTCGAATTCCGCCAGGGATGCGAAGGTTTGCTCGAGAACGAGAGTGTAGAATGAAGAGACGACATCGGTGAGCAGGCGGGGGGGAGCGTTGCCGACTCCCAGTTTTTTGGCAAATGCCTGCCCTTCCTTGAAAACCGCCACCGCTTCCCTGGTTTTGCCAAATTTGAGCTTAAAGACATTTCGAACCACGATCATACGAACCTCCTTCTTGTGTTGCCTGATCTTTACTAAGGATACCGCAGCTAGGGCGCTGCGCAAGAGAGAGGGCGTGCCGCGCTCCCGCAACGAAAAGGTCTCAACGCAGAGGCCGCAGAGAATATTGTTGTTTTTATACCATTTGCCTCTGCGGTCTCTGTTAAGCAAAGTTGCGGAATGTTGTTTTTTAGCACTTTTTTTCCAGGGACCCTATTGCGGGCCGCATTAAATACGGCTTTGTACATGTAGTTTGCCAACAGGAGAAGGTCCCCGCCAAAAACATTGCTGGTAGTCGTTTGAAAGCTGAGAGCTGAAAACTGACGGCTGAAAGCTCAGCGCAGCCAGCGGCCATCACGACTGTTGGGCTTCACCCTTTGGTTGCGGCCACCGGCCGCGCTGTGCCCTCTGCGTTGAGATTTTCATGCACGCGGCTTTGGCGCGAAGTCAGCGGGCGGGCGACTCTTCGGGGATGATTTGCAGAGTCCGCTTATCCACGCCGCGCAGGATCATCAGGGGCGCACTCATGCCGACGCGGGTTTCCGTCAGCAGGCGGTGCAGATCGTCGATGCCGGCAGTCTGCTGCCCGTCGAATGCCAGGATGATGTCTCCTTCCCGCAGGCCGGCACGGTGCGCGGTGCTCCGGTCCTCGACCGAGACTACCAGGATGCCGCTGTCCGCGGGAAGCTTGTGGAAACGGCTCACGCGGCGCGGCAACGGAACCGTCTGGCCGGCCACGCCGATGTAGCCGCGGCGAATCCTGCCGTCGCGGATCAGGCGGCTGGCCACGAATTTTGCCGTGTTGATGGCGATCGCGAAACATATTCCCTGGGCAGGCAGAATGACCGCCGTGTTCACGCCGATGGCCTCACCCCGCGAGGTCACCAGCGGCCCTCCGGAGTTGCCGGGATTGAGAGCGGCGTCGGTTTGAATCACGTTGTCGATCAGCCGTCCCGACGACGAGCGCAGGGAACGGCCGAGCGCGCTGATCACGCCGGCAGTCACGGTGCACTGGAAGCCGTAGGGATTTCCTACCGCAATCGCGAGCTGGCCGACGCGCAGCGACTGCGAATCGCCGATCGACACCGGGGTAAGCGACGATGACGGGATGCGAAGCACGGCCAGGTCGGTGTCCGGATCGTCCCCGATCAACTCAGCCTGAAAGCGCCCTCCGTCCGTGAGCATCACATCCTGCCGCGAGGTTCCATGGACGACATGGCTGTTGGTGAGGATGAAGCCGTCCGGTGTCAGGATGATTCCGGAGCCGCTGCCGCGCGCTTCCCGGCCGGAATTGCCCGCGGACTCTCCTCCGCCGCGGGTCTGGCGCACTTCAATATTCACCACCGACGGGCTCACCTTGGCCGCGGCCGTGGTGACCGCGCGGGAATAGGCGTCCAGAAGCTCCTCATCTGTAACTGTTTGACTGTCGGAAGGTGGATTCTCCCGGGGACTCCCGCTTGGATTCGACACACCGCGCAATATCACACCCATGGCACAATTTCCTCCTTTGCCGCCCCCTGCCCACGAGCACATAAGATATAAGATCGGGATCGTGCTTTTGCACGAACCCGGCAAACCGATTGGCGGGACACGATATGCAGAATCCATGTGGCAATCCCCGATGCCAGAGGGCAAAAAAAATGTTTTGCGTTCCTTCCATTTCAGCGACAGGCGCGAATGGCACCCAGTTAAGGAACCCTGGAGGGGTTCAACAGCGCCAGCCCAGGGCGCAAGCCCTTAGATACGGGAACGGGCCTAATTCTGCGGTATTTCCCAACCCATCGAAGTCTGCAAGTGATAAACTAAGTGCCATTCTAGCCTGTTACCGAAACTGCTCACAGGGGAGACGGAAATCCGATGAAAAAACCGGGATTCACCATCGTTCGAAGATCACTTCCGTGGCTGGTTTTTCTCCTTCTGAATTTTGCCCTGTTGCAGGCGCGTGCGCCGCAACAGACGGGTGCGGCGCCGGACTGGGCTCAGGCCCGGGAGGAAGCGATCCGCATGCTTTCCGGCATGGTGAAGATTGATTCGAGCAATCCGCCGGGGAACGAGACCAAAGTGGACGAGTACATCAAGGCCATTTTGGATAAGGAGGGCATCCCATCGGAAATCCTGGAATCGACTCCCGGGCGGGGCAACATCGTGGCGCGCATCAAGGGGACGGGGAAGAAGCAGCCCATCCTCCTGATGGGTCACACCGATGTGGTCGGCGTGGAACGCGACAAATGGACCGTCGATCCATTCGGTGCTGTCATCAAGGACGGCTACCTCTATGGGCGCGGCTCCTCCGACGACAAAGGCATGACCGCGGCCGGCCTCGAAGTTTTCCTCCTGCTTCATCGCCTCAAGGTTCCGCTGGATCGCGACGTGATTTTCATGGCTGAATCCGGCGAAGAAGGGACCACATCGGTCGGCATCGATTTTATGGTGGCCAAGCATTGGGACAAGATCGGTTGCGAGTTCGCGCTGAACGAAGGCGGCATGATCTACAGCCGCGACGGCCGCATCCAGTATGTGGGCGTCGCGACCACGGAAAAGGTCTCCCGCGGCATGCGCCTAGTGGCTAAAGGCACCTCCGGGCACGGATCGATGCCGCGCCTGGACAATCCGATCACGCACCTGGCCGCCGCTGTGGCCAAAGTAGGAAACCTGCAAATGCCGATGCGGCTCAATGAAACTACGCGGGTATTTTTTGAGCGCCTAGCTTCGGTCAGCCTTCCGGAAGAGGCGAAGCTCTTGAAAGCGCTGCTGGACCCCGCGCAGACCGCGGCGGCCCAGGAAAAGCTCCGCCAGACCAGTATCATGTACAACTCCATGCTGCGCACCTCCATCAGCCCGACGATCATCAAAGGCGGATTCCGCAGCAACGTGATTCCCGGCGAGGCGGAAGCCACGCTCGATATCCGCGCCCTGCCCGATGAGGACATTCCGGCGATGACGGCCAGGATGCGCGAGCTGATCAATGACCCGCTGGTGGAAGTGATTCCGCCGTCCTCGCGGGGCCGGCCTGCCAATCCGCCGTCCAGCCTGAACACTGAGCTCTTTCAAGCCATGGAGCGCGCCCAGGCCAGGATGTTCCCGCAGGCAGTGACCCTGCCGTTCATGGTGACCGGCGCCACCGACTCGGCGCAGCTGCGCGTCAAGGGAGTGCAGGCTTATGGACTGGGCGGCATTGTCACGGACGATGACCGGGCGCGCGTGCATGGCCACGATGAGCGCATGTCGATCGAAGGCATGGGAAAATTCGTGGAGTTCATTTACAGTGCCGTGCGCGACATCGCCGCATCCAAGTAAAATGCGATGGGAAAGAGTCCTGAAGGGGCGAGAGGAAGACTTTACCTTATTTAAACGCCATTCCGCATCGTCCCGATTTCCTCTGCCGCTGACCGGCTGCCGAGCTGTACTACTTACGTACAAATCTTTACCATTTAGGCAAGAAAAGCAACAGATCAACGCAGAGGTCGCAGAGGTCGCAGAGAAAAGTCATTCGCAAGAAGTTCTCTGCGGTCTCTGCGCCCTCTGCGTTGAAGCTTTTGGTTGCGGCTATGCTGCACCGTGCTATGCTCGTCCCGTCTGGCGAGCGGCTGCTCGCGGGGCTACAATCAAGCAAATCCATAAGGGGAATCATCTATGGACAGAGCACGCAGGAAATTCCTCGGCCGCGCCGCCGGTTTTGTGGGCGCGGCTGCGGCTGGATCCATGATCGGCTGCAATAAGCCCGTGGGCGAGACGGGGCAAGCGCCGTCGACGCTTCCCGCCGGATCGCCGCCCGTCTTCGGGGCTGCTCCGCCCGTTGGCCCCGAGATCACTCCGACTACGGTCGCCGAAGCTGAAAAGCTGATGCAGGTTCAGTTAACCGAAAGCGAGCGAGCGCAAGTTGCGGGCAATTGGCGCGTCTCGATGGCGCCTGTCTACGAACGGCGTGCCGGGCCCCGCAAAGTCAACCTCGAACCGGAGCTTGCGCCTGCGACCCGATGGGATCCCGTGCTCCCTGGTGTCGGTGCCGGTCCTGCGCGCGACCGGTTTGTCCGCAGCCGTCTGAAGGCGGAGGCGTTGCCGGAACGTGATGAGGACTTCGCCTATGCGCCGGTGAGCGTGCTCGCGCGCTGGATCGAGGCGCGCGCGCTTTCCTCGGAGCGGCTCACCCGCATCTACCTCGAGCGCCTCGAGCGTTTCGATCCGAAGCTGCGGTGCGCGATCACCGTAACCAGCGAGCTCGCCCTCGCGCAGGCGCGGCGCGCCGATGCCGAAATTGCAGCCGGCAAGTATCGCGGCCCGCTGCATGGCATTCCGTGGGGAGCCAAGGACCTGGTCGACACGGCCGGCATCGCGACCACGTATGGCGCCGAGCCTTTTCGCAATCGGATCCCAGGTGTAGATGCCACCGTGGTTGCCAGGCTGCACGAAGCGGGGGCGGTGCTGATTGCCAAACTGAGTATGGGCGCCCTGGCGCTGAACGATGTCTGGTTCGGCGGCCAGACCATGAATCCCTGGCTGCTCGAGGAGGGTTCCTCCGGGAGCAGCGCCGGTCCCGGCGCCGCGACCGCAGCGGCCTGCGTCGGCTTTGCCATCGGCAGTGAAACCGGCGGCAGCATCGTCTCGCCGGCGATGCGTTGCGGCGTCGTTGGCCTGCGTCCCACGTATGGCCGCGTCCCGCGCACCGGCGCCATGACGCTCTGCTGGTCGCTGGATAAACTGGGGCCGATGGCGCGCGGCGTCGAAGATACGCTGCTTGTGCTGGCAGCCATCTCCGGCGCGGATCCCGGAGATGTTGCGAGCGTGCCGGCCAGGCTCGATTTTGATGCGACAGCCGGGATCGAGGGTGTGCGCGTCGGCTATATTCCGGCGTGGATGGAAGCGCCGCCGGCATCGGAAGTCGATCGGGCCGCGCTTGAAAAGGTGAAGCGTGCCGGCATGGTGCCGGTCGAGGTCTCGCTCCCCAATTGGCCGTATGGTTCCCTCAGCATCGTCCTCTTTGCTGAGGCCGCCGCCGCCTTCGAAGAGCTGGCGCTCACCCATGGCCTGGATGCGCTCAAGATGCAGGTGCCCGATGCCTGGCCCAACACCTTCCGTCAGGCGCGGTTCCTATCCGCCGTCGACTTCGTCCAGGCAGACCGGCTTAGGCGCAAAGTGGCGCAGGAGATGGCGCGTATTTTTGCGGGCGTCGACGTGTTGCTCGTGCCATCCCTGCGCGATGAGATCCTCACCATTACGAATTTCACCGGGCACCCTTCACTGACGCTGCGTGCGGGATTCGTCGAGGTGGACAAGGCGCGCAGCGATTGGGCGCCGGATCCTGCCCAGCCGCTGCCGAAGTTCTCGCCCAAACGGCGCGTGCCGCACGGGATCACGTTGATTGGGCGCCTTTTCGATGAGGGATTGCTCGGTCGTGTCGGCATCGCGCTGGAACGCGCGTTCGGGGTGGCCGGCGAGCGCCCGCCCGGATTCTGAAAGCGTGCGCCGCGTCCGGTTTTTGGGAGGAACGATCAGGACGGGGCCTACTTCGCGAGTTCACGAATTTTCCGAGCAGTCCATCCTGCCCGTGGCGCGCACCCAAGTGCATGAAAATTAATGGTCTGTTTAAGACAGCCACGAATGACGCGAAGCGCCGCCCGTCCGGGCCAGCAAAGGTTCGTGCCATTCGTGGCTGCCTTTGCAGTTTTGAGGCAAGTTATTTTCGAAGTACTGAAATCGCACATTCATGTGTCTTCCGTCCCCTTCACAGTTCCTGTTTTGTCCCGTCACCCTTCGGTTCCCATAGCTCAATAGGGTTGCCCTCAAGGTCCTCCAGGCGCGCGAAGCGACCGTTGGGGTACTCCTGCGGATCGATCTGGACTGCGATTCCGGCAGCCCGAAGCTGCGCTGCCATCGCGTCGAGATCGCGCACACGAAAGTTAACCATCCAGGACTGTCTGCTATTGCCGAAGTAAGCGGTGGTTGTCGGAAAAGGTTGAAAAACTGTAGGTCCTGCCTCTTGAAACCAGGGTGAATCTTCATAGGTATCGGGCGTCAGGGCGACGCCGAGATGAGTCTGGTACCATCGACCGAGTTGTTTCGGATCGTGCGCTCGAAAAAACAGTCCGCCTATTCCTGTGATCTTCTCCATGAAACCTCCACAACTGAGACACGCTGCTGCAGGGCTTGTTTTCAGCGCCGCCCTTTTTCAGGTGCCCTCCGCCTGTTCGCCGATCTTGTAGGCCTCCCGCATCAGTTCCGCCAACGCCTCGTCGACATCTGCGGGTTCGCGCAGGCAGAAGTGAAGGCCGAAACCCGGCTTGCCAAACGACTCCAGGCGCCGCAGACAGGGATGTTCCGCCGGATGCTTCAGCCACATGGTAGCTTCCAGCCAGTCGCGATGCACAATGGCTCTGGCGAAGCGAACGCGGCCCTGGATGACAATGCGGGTCTTTTGGGCGTATACCGTGGCCGGCCCACATGCCTTGGCGATTTCTACATATCGTTTGAAAGCGAGCCGCAGCCGCTGCGGCTTGTTTTTGAAATGGTCAGCTAAACGATATGTGCCGCAGGAATGCCAGAGATTCCTGGTGACAAAACTGTGGCCGCATTTCGGACATCGCCACAACGGGCGTTGCTGCCGTTTGAATACCATCACTCTCTCGCTTAGGAATATATGGTCGCATGATCGAGGGCCTCATGCCCATAGGCTTTGAACAGAATAGTCAATTTCATGCGATCCTATGACATTTTTTCTCTGTCAGGCAAGGAGCTGATTGATATCCAGAGACACTTCGTTCCGTTACCGGTACCTCATGGCAGAAAGGATGGAGGCGTCCAGGCAGGAGGCTTCGCAGGAGAGGTTTATGGAGTGCCCAATGCCTCCGGTCCGGTTATAGGCACTCGAATCCTGGCAGGGAAAACTTCCCTGATTTGTACCCTCAAAACCTCTCTATTTGCGACGAAAACCTTGCTCCGACAATTGTTTGCGTTATGACTTTGCTGGCATGGTGATTGCTTAATCATCGGTAGGAGTGGTCGCCGGCTTCCCCCCGCCGGCACAAAGGGACCTTGGTAAGTCGGGCCAGGAGCCGAAATGAAGGTAGCGGAAATGTGACCAAGGTCGTGGACATTACCATCGATCTCGGGCGAGGCTGCTGGCATGAAAAGGGAGGTGGTTATGAAAGGCATTCTTGCTTGTTTCATCGGGCTTATTCTCATCCAGGGCGTCGCAGTTGCCCAGGTCCGTGCTGTTGATTTCGGGATTTCGATCACCGACGGAAGACTGAGGGATTTCTATCTAGCCATCGGCGACCACTATGGGGTGCCGCCTCGACAGGTTGTGGAAGTACGGGAGCGTTATCGATGCCCGGATGAGGATCTTCCCGTCGTGTATTTCCTCGCGGCTCGGGCACATGTCGAACCCGCGGCGATCATCCGTCTCCGGGTCCAGAAAATGCCCTGGCTTGACATTGCTTTCCATTACCACCTGACGCCGGACATCTTCTTCATCCCTCTTGCCGCGGAGCGCATCGGGCCGCCTTACGGCAACGCCTACGGGTACTACCGGAAATACGGGCCGTCCAGGGATTGGAAAAAGATCGCCCTCACGGATCACGAAGTCGTCGACCTCGTAAACCTCAGGTTCATGTCCGAACATTATAGGATGACGCCGGAAGCGGTCATGGCGATGCGCAGCCGGGAAAGCAGATACGTCGTCATCAACGACGAAATCAGAAGGGGAAAAGAAAAGGGCAAGCCGGACAAGCAGGAGCAGAATCAGAAGGGAAAAGGCAAGATCAAGAAAAAGTAAATGAATCGGCGCCGCCGGCTTTACCTTTTCCATCCGGCGAGGATCCTCGCGCTGCTTACGTACAAGTCCTTGCCATTCAGGCAAGAAAAGCAACAGCTCAACGCAGAGGGCGCAGAGCCCGCAGAGCACTTTTTGTTTTTGAATGACTTCTCCCTGCGGCCTCTGCGCCCTCTGCGTTGAGGCTTTTAGGTTGCGGATATCCCGCACGTGTTCACCTGGTAAAGGAATCAAGCGTGAATCGAGGACCTGCAACACTTTGGCGGGACAGCGATCGCGCATGCTCGGCACCCCGACGCGCATGAAATAGGGGGTGCCTCATCCAAGACACCAAGAATTCCAAATGCAGGGAGCTGTTTGGGCAACTGAGGCATAAGATACTGGAATAGCACCGAATGGCGCGCCGGAGGTTGCGCAATTGTGCCTGCTGCGCAGCAAAAACTGACGCAACCTGTGATTGTGCAATATGTCGCTCCCCCCAACACGTTGTGGTAAGCGCCATATTGCACAATCGGAGGGGCGCCAGAAAAACCTTGCTTTCTATAAGAGCCATTCAACATAGTACCGAAGTCTCGGACCCGTCCGTGCGGCAGCCATGGGCATCGATTTAGGACCATGCTGGTTTGTGTGTTTCTAAGCTGACTGGAGGTGCATATGGTGATTGTTCTCTTGGTTCTGCTTCTGTTCCCGGCCACGACTCTGGCGCAACTTACTCCCGAACAGGTGCTCAACGTTCGCCAGATTTCCGATCTCAGTTTTTCCAAGGATGGCCGGCGCGTGGCTTTTACGGTGACTGATCCGGTCAAAGGCAGCGACCGCAACCGTGACATCTGGATGCTGGATGTCGCCACGCGCCAGACGCGTCAGCTCACGTTCTCGCCCAAGTCCGAAAATCAGCCGCGGTGGCACCCGATCAAAAACGAACTGGCATTCCTCTCGAACCGTGATGGGGCGACCCAGGTTTATCTGCTGCCGATGGAGGGTGGCGAGGCGTTCCCGCTCACGGAGGGGAAGAGCAGCATCCAGTCTTTTGACTGGTCGCCCGACGGAAAACAGATTGCCTACCTCGCGCCCGAACCGCGAACCAGCGCGGAGGAACAGAAGGAAAAAGACAAGGACGATGCCCGCGTCGTCGACCGCGACGACAAACCCGCGCGCCTCTGGATCTTGGACGTCGAATCCAGGAAGATGCGGCAACTCACCAGCGGCAGGTGGGACGTTTCGGAGATGAAATGGCTGCCGTCGGGCGACAGGCTGGTTCTTGCTGCCACTGACCGGCCGGAATCGGATCAGGAGACCGAACGGATTTTTGCCATCCCGGCAGCCGGCGGGGAGTTGAAACAGATCGCTGCGCCGGCCGGCCCGTTCGGACAGGTGAGTGTATCCCGCGATGGTAAGTTCCTGGCGTACACGGCTGCGCGTGTTGATGGTCCCTCGGCCCACGATATTTACGTTCAGGCGCTTGACGGCGGCCCCGCCCGCAACCTGACGAGTGCGAACCTTGACCGTCCGATCAGTTCCTATGTTTGGCTCAGTGACGGCGGGATCCTCGGCCTGGTGCAAAGCGGATTTAAAACCGGCTGGTATCGGATTTCGCAAGATGGGACTGCCAAGGCGGCTCCACTCCCGGGACAAACCGGAAATCCCATTTCGTTCACAACTGCGGACACCGGCGCGATCGCCTTCATGGAGCAGTCGGCAACAACAATGGCCGAGTTGTGGTTGTTTGACGGCAAAAATACCGTGCAAAAAGTCAGCCGCTTCAACCAGAGCTGGGACAATATCCCGTTGGTCGAACCTGAATTCCTGCGCTACAGGAGCTTCGATGGAACAGAAATCGAAGGCGCGCTGCTGAAGCCTGGCGGCAATGCGGCCGGAAAGCTGCCGATGGTTGTGCTTATCCATGGCGGCCCCGCCGGCCGCTGGCAGGATTCGTTTGAGCCCTGGGGCCAGATGCTGGTTGCGCGCGGGTATGCGGTGTTTTATCCCAACATCCGCGGTTCGGTTGGGTATGGCTGGAAGTTTTTGGAGTCGAATCGCGCGGACTGGGGCGGAGGCGATTTCAAGGACGTCATGGCCGGAGTGGATTTCCTGATCCAGCGCGGAGCTGCAGATCCGGACCGACTCGGCATCGGAGGCTGGTCCTATGGCGGGTACATGGCGATGTGGACGGTCACCCAGACCCATCGCTTCAAAGCTTCCGTGGCGGGTGCGGGGCTTTCGGATCTGGCGAGCGAGTACGGCACAGAGGCGGGGCCGTCGTACGACGAGTGGTTCTTCGGGTTGCCGTATGAAAGGCCTGAAGGTTTTATCAAGTGTTCTCCGATTACTTACATCAAGAACGCGCGCACGCCGACCCTGATCTTGCAGGGCGAAGCGGACACGACGGACCCGATCGGCCAGAGCCAGCAGTTCTACCGCGGCCTCAAGCGCTATGGGATTACGAGCGATTTTGTGCTCTATCCCAGGGAAGGGCATGGCATCCGTGAAGAGAAGCACATGCTCGATATGTACAGGCGGATCCTCGGCTGGTTCGATCAGTATCTGAAGCATTGATCCGCGGAAACCGGGGCCTACCCCAATTACGCTCGTGCAGGGCACGAGCAGTTGGACCCGTTCCATGACAACGATGCTGAGAATCCTGATTTTTGCCAGCCTCGGATGGCTGGGCTTTCAGATTTTGCTGATCGGATACACATCACGGATACCTTCGCTGGGGAGGGCGTCTATCTCTTGGCCGGCTCTGCTGGCGGCCAAAACCGCCACAGCGGTTTCCCTGGGTTGGATGTTGTGGGCGGCGGTGTCCGGTGAGACCCGGCTGTCCCCTGTTTCCACGGCCCTGTTTCTCGCGCTTTTGCTAGGAGGAACACTGGTCCTGACGCTCGGCCTATTCGGTTTGGGAAGGAACCTGCGGATGGGTCTTCCCAACGAAGAGACGGTCCTGGTTACCTCAGGGATCTATGGCTTCTCGCGCAATCCGATCTATGCCGGGATTTTTGGCATGATGGGCGCTTCGCTGGTTTACGCATTTTCCTGGGTGAACCTGGCTGCGACAGTTACGGGTGTGCTTCTTCATCATCGAATCGTGGTAGCCGAGGAAGAATTTCTGGCGCGGCAGTTCAAAGACTACGAAGCCTATCGCAAACAGGTCAGACGCTACCTGTGAGCCCGGTCCGCGAACAGCGAAAAAGCCAGGCCCCGGGCCATAGATAGTAGCCCCGGGGCCCTCATAAGCCTGACGCCTCTCTCTGGGAGGCCTCCTGAAGCCACCCGCTCTGCGGGCGGAGCCTCACTTGTATTCCGGTTTCCAGATGTCCTCGAGGATGGTTACCGAGGTAGTCAGGGTCTGGCCGCCGACTGTGAGGCGCACCAAATAATTGCCCGGCTCGAGCATGGTGCTGGCGCCGCCTCCCCCGCCGCCACGGCCACCGCCGGCAACGAAAGGCACGCCGCCACCACCGAAGCCGCGACCGCCGCCGCCTCCCCCGCCACCACCGCGGCCCTGAGCTGCGGCAGCCTGGGCGGGTGGGGCGCCTGCTGCGCCTGCTGCTGCTGCCGCGCCTGCGCCGCCGCCGGGCGCAGCGGCACCTGCAGGCATATCGCGCTGCATATCCCACTGGATCCGGTTTAAGCCCGCCTGGGCGGTGGTGTTGATGGTGCGGACCACCTGACCGTTCTGGAGAATCTCGATCTTAGCCTCGCCCATGTCGGTGCGAGCCCAGAAAGACAGGGCTGTGCCGCCCTGCGGATTCTGGCCGCGGAAATCGCGGTTGGTGAGATGGCGCTGCACGATCAGGTCGTTCTTCCACTGGATCGATGGCCGCGGATCAAACAGCACCAGGTCGGCATTTCTGGTCTTGCCGAGCTGTTCGAGCGGCGTGATGTCGTCGGCAATCCACATCGACCGGCCGTGCGTGGCGAGGATGAGGTCGCGATCGCGCGGATGGATCAGGATGTCGTCGACTCTGACGCTCGGCAGATTCGTCATAAACTTCTTCCACTCGCGGCCCCCATCCACGCTTACAAAGAAGGCGAACTCCGTTCCGAGGAAAAGCAGGTTCGGATTGTCGTAATCTTCGCGCAAGGCACCGACGTGGCCGAACGACGGCAGGTTGCCCACAACGCTGGTCCAGGTCTTGCCGTAGTCGGCCGTCTTGAACAGGTAGGGCTTGTAGTCGTCGTTGCGGTGGTTATCCAGAGCGACATACGCCGTGCCCGGATCGAAGTGCGACGGCTCGATGCGGGAAATCTGGACATAGCCTTGCGGTGCGCCGCCGATGTTGTTGATGACATTGGTGAACGTCAGGCCGCCATCCTGGCTGACCTGCAGATTGCCGTCGTCGGTGCCGATCCAGATGACGCCCGGCCTCGAGGGAGACTCGCGCACCTGGGTTACGAGGGAGCTCGACGAATAGCCGTCGTGCTTGGACGCCATCGGCGCATTCCCGGCAACGCCCATGATCGGGGTCGACCAGCGGTCCACATGCTTGGTGAGATCCGTCGGATTGATCCACCAGGTGTCGCCGCGGTTGGTGGATTTGAAGAAATACTGAGACGCCATGTAGACCACAGCCGGATTGTGCGGCGAGATCTCAAAGGGCGCGTTCCAGTAGAAGCGCAGCGGATCCAGGTTTGCCGGTGCGTTGATGACGTTGGCCTGGCCGCCGCCCCGACCGCCGCCGGCCGCCTGTTGCTGCGCTGCTGCCGGCGTTTCGCTCTCGCCGCCGGTAGGTGCGCCGCCGCGTCCGCCGCCCAAGTTGGGGCGGATGCTCTTCTGCGTACCCTGGCGCAAATCGTGACGGCTCATGTTGCCGTCCTGCGACTCGCCGTAGACGATCGCATAATCCGTTGGATCCTGGCGTGTGTAGAAGCCGTCACCGCCCGCGATCGTATACCAGTCGTTATTTCCCGGGCCTGTGTTGGACCTGAGCGCGCTCGGCCCGCACCAGGCGTTGTTGTCCTGCAATCCGCCGCAGACAAAGTACGGGCGGCGCATGTCGGCCGACACCTGGTAAAACTGCCCGACGGCCACGTCGTTGTGAAAATCCCAGGTGAATCCGCCGTCATTGCTGATGTCGAAACCGCCATCGTGGCCAATGATGACCTCGCGCGGTTCCTTGGGATTGATCCAGATCGCATGGTAATCGGTGTGAGAGCCGCTCATGTTTTGCCAGGTCTTGCCGCCATCGACGGACATCCGGCCCGGATTGCCGCCCACGAAAATCTTCTGGTCATTCACTGGATCAACCCGTATCTGACTGAAGTACATGGGCCGATTATTTTCGTTGCTCATCAGCGTCCAGTTTTTGCCACCGTCATCCGATCGGTATACGCCGCTTGCATTCGGATCGGGAGGAGCTCCGGCGCCGCCGCGTCCTCCGCCACCGCCACGGCCGGCACCTGCGGCTGCGGCTCCAGCGGCTGCCCCTGCAGCGCCGGCAGCGCCCGCAGCACCTGCGCCTCCACGTCCACCGCCGCGCGCCGGACCGCCGTCGGCAGCAGTGCCGCTGCCGGTGCCCGCGCTCGCACCCACCTCAACCTGGGCGAAAATGGTCGTGGGTTTGGCCCGGAAGATCGAAATGGCGATGCGGCCGTAGATTCCATCTTTGGCCACGGGCCAGCCGTTGCCGGTGATGCGCGTCCAGGAATCGCCACCATCGATCGACTTCCACAGTCCGTTGTTCGGACCGCCGCCGTTGTAGCCCCACCACGTGCGCTGGCGCGAATAGGATGTGGCATAGACGATTTTTGGATTCGAAGGATCGATCGCGAGGTCGTTGAATCCCGTGTTTACATCAAAGTACTTCACCTTCTTCCAGCTCTTGCCGCCGTCGACCGATTTATACAGGCCGCGCTCCTCGTTCGGCCCAAAAAGGTGGCCCATCGCCGCGACCAGAACGATATTCGGGTTCGTCGGATCGACCGCCACCCGGCCGATGGACTGCGTGCCTTCGAGGCCGAGGTGCTGCCAGGTCTGGCCTCCATCCCTGGTGCCCCAAATGCCATCGCCAATCGACGAGCTTTGGCGGTTATTGGCCTCGCCCATGCCGACATACACGACATTGGGATCGCTGGGAGCGATGGCAATATCGCCTACCGACTCGTTTGCCATGTTGTCGAAGAGAGAGCGCCAGTGGTTTCCGCCATCGGTCGACCTCCACAGTCCGCCTGTGGCGAAACCGATGTAGATAATCATCGGATCCTTTTCCGCCCCCTCGATGTCGTCGACCCTGCCTCCCATAGTGGCAGGACCGATGGAGCGGAAGTTGAATCCTCTGAACATTGGATCGGTCGAAGAATTGGGTGGCGGCCCCTGCGGCGCGCCACCGCCTCGGCCCTGGCCGAAAATTGCGGTTCCAAGCAGTGCAATGGCCGCAACAATCAGCAGGATTCTGTGAAGGTGAGATTGTGCCCTCATGGGTGCATCCTTTCCGTGCTATTAAGAGTGGTTGGCTATTCTAATGGATTGCAGGATACCACTGTGCCGAATGCAAATCATCTTTATTGAGTTATGGGGACAATCGCGAATGGCGCTTGGCTAAGGTATCCCGAAGGGGTTCAACAGCGCCAGCCCAGGGCGCAAGCCCTGGGAGAATGCGCGAACAAAGAGCGAAAGCGCCTTGCAAGGGTCAAACAGCCTGTGCCGCCCTTACAGGGTTTCACTCGGACTGCACCATTCCCCAGGGCTTGCGCCCTGGGCTTTCACTGTATGACCTTTTCGGGTCATTTTCCTGCCTAACCTCGTTCGCTCAAGCTTTACTAAGCGCCCCTCGGACAAGCGCGCAACTCTCGGATCGCCGACTGGGAATTCTGGCTCAGCCGCATGTGAATGGGGGCACCATGTCCGGCAAATCGAAATTTCCACAAAAGGCATTTTGGAGGTATGCAAACCGTCACTGGGATTATCTGGTGTAGAATAGAGGGATACTGAGGCTGCAACTAGGCCGACAGGATAAAGTCGTCCATTCCTACTGAACCGTGGTGAGCTTGACCATCGGATTTTGATTCTAGAAGGAGCCATTATGCGACGGATAGCTTTGATGATCGTGATCGGTGTTGTCCTCGTGGCGGCGACCGCTTTCGCCGGTGTCCCGGGCCGTTTTATGCATTACCCCGACATTAACGGCGACACGATTGTCTTCAGCTTTGAGGGTGACCTCTTTTCTGCCAGTGCTGCTGGCGGGCCTGCGCGCCGGCTGACCAACTATCCGGGCACAGAGGACGCAGCCAAAATCTCGCGCGACGGCAAGTGGATCGCGTTCACAGGCAACTATGACAGTGCGCCGAGCATCTATGTGATCCCGATCGACGGGGGGGCAGCGCGGCGCGTGACCTGGAATGGATTGGGGGGATTACAGGCAGTCGGTTGGTCGCCGGATGGAAAGAAAATCATATATCGCGCCGCCCAGGAAGCGAACTATCGTGCCATCGTTCGGCTGTATGCGGTTTCGCCCGAGGGCGAACTTGCGGAGCCGCTCCCGGTCGAACGCGGCATCCTCTGCTCATTCTCGCCTGACGGCAACCAGATGGTGTACAACCGCCGCGGCAACGAAGAGTACTACTGGAAGCGCTACAAAGGAGGCCAGTACACGGATATCTGGCTTTACGATTTCCGTTCGAAACAGTTCACGGCGCTCACGGATTATGTCGGCAAAAATGCCTACCCGATGTGGATTGACCATCGGATGTACTTCGTATCCGATCGCGGAGCCAACGGCGTCGCCAACCTCTATGTCTACGATTTCGCCACCAAGAAGATCGACCAGGTGACGAAGTACGCCGACTTCGACGTGCAGATGCCATCGACCGACGGCAAGAGGATTGTGTTTCTGCAGGCAGGCTATCTGCACATTCTCGACGCCGGGAACAACTCCGACAAGAGGATCGCGGTCGATATCCCGAGCGATCGCTGGCAACTGTCAGAGCGCACGGTGAACCCTCGCAATTATATCCAGACGATGGCGGTGGCGAACGACGGCAAGAGCGCGGTTTTCGAGGCGCGAGGCGACATCTATCTGGTACCGATGGATGACACACAGCTGCCCAGGAATCTGATGAACACGCCAGGTTCGCGCGAACGTTTCCCGCAGTTGTCGCCCGACGGCAAACGCGTTGCCTTCTATTCGGACAAAACCGGCGAGTACCAGATGTATATGAGGGATCTGTCGGAGAACGGACAGTGGGATCCCCTGACCACCACGCTCGACCGGGCGGTCTATCACCTGGAATGGTCTCCGGACGGAACGAAAATCCTGTTCGGCGATAAGGACTTTTCGATTTTCTATCTCGACGTTGCAACCAGGAAGATCGTCAAGATCGCAACGTCCAACCAGCTCAAGAATGACGAGTTCTTCTGGGAAGTGAGCGACTACTCCTGGTCGCCTGACAGCAAGTGGATCACTTACTCCTTTGCGCAGTTCAACAGAAACAACAAGGTATTTGTTTACAGCCTGGAGCAGAACAAGAGCTTTGCCGTCACCGATGGATTTTACGATTCGCTCAATCCGTCGTTTGATGCTAACGGCGACTATCTCTACTTTCTCTCCTATCGAGACTTTGCCACGCGCATCGATATTTTCGAGGATAACCACATTATTCCGAATCCCGTGCAGGTGATGGCTGTGCAGCTCAAGGCGGGGCAAAAGCCGCCCTACGATAAAACCGATGCCTCGAAAAAGGATGAGCCGTTCCGCATCGACCCGGCCGGCATTGAAAAGCGCGTGTTTCCGCTGCCGGTCAGGTCAGGGAACTATTTTTATCTGAAAGCCGGCAAAGGGATGGTGACGTTCGCCGCGCTGGCGGGCAACTGGGGCGAGTCGGAGATGGAAGAAACTTTCAAACCAGGCGGAGCGGACAAGTGGGCGCTGCATGTCTTCGACATGGCTGCGCAGAAGGACGCGACGATGGACGCGACGATCAGCGACTGGCGGCTCTCGGCCAACCGCCTGCAGGTTATCATCCAGAAGGGCGGGCAGTTTACCGTGAGCCCTGTGGAGAGGCTGGCGGCGAACACAAAATCACTCGGCGCACCAGTGGCGATGGACCGCATGACCTATCGCTACAAACCGATGGACGAGTGGGTCCAGATCTTCAACGACACATGGCGCTGGTATCGCGATTTCTTCTATGACGCCAATATGCATGGCCGCGATTGGAAAAAGATGGGCGATACCTACCGGACGTGGGTGCCTGACCTTTCAAGCCGCTCCGATCTCAACTGGCTTCTCTCGCAGATGGTCGGCGAACTGTGCGTGTCCCACACCTACGTTGGGGGCGGCGACTTCGGCCCCCAGGCGCAGGCGCCCGCCAACCCGGTCTACACCGGCCTGCTCGGCGCCGATTTTGTGCCGGATCCGAGCGGCTATTACAGGTTCGCGAAGATTTACGGGCCGACGGCCTATAACCGCGATCTCATTGCCCCGCTCGTCCGTCCCGACATCGACATTAAGGAAGGCGATCTGCTGATAAAAATCGATGATCAGGAGGTGAAGGTTCCCGACAATCCCTATAAACATCTGCAGGTGACGCGCGGCCAGAAGGTCGGCATCACGGTCAACAGCAGCATAATGAGCAGTATCCTGCGGCATTTTGAGGTCGAGCCGATTCCCTCGGAGAACGCGCTGCGTTACCACCGCTGGCTGGCGGACAACATCGAAAAAGTTCTTACGGCGTCCAATGGGGATCTCGGGTATATGCACATCCAGGCGATGAGCACGGACAACATCGGCCAGTTCGACAAATTCTGGCGGGCGTTCCGCTACCAGAAGGGGATCATCATCGATGTTCGAGGCAACGGCGGCGGCTGGACTGAATACTTCATCATCGACAAGCTCGAGCGGCAGATGGTCGCCTACAACAATCTGCGCGGCATCGAGCCGTTCCGCTACCCGGGTTCAACCACCACCGGGCCGATCGCCGTCGTCTGCAACGAGTACGACGGGTCGGACGGCGAGGCATTTCTGGAGCATTTCCGCGCCCGTAAACTCGGCACCGTGATCGGAGTGCCGACATGGGGTGGATTGGTCGGAATCCTGAACCGCCAACCTACGACCGATAATGGCACTGTCGAACAGTCGAACAACGCATTCTATGGCCGCGAAGGGAAGTGGTGGATTGAAAACCACGGCTTTGATCCGGATATCTTGCTGGACAACGACCCGGCATCCGCAACTGCCGGGAGAGACGCGCAGCTCGACAAAGCCATCGAAGTCCTGATGCGGCAAATCAAGGAGAAGCCCTTTACCTTCACGGCGAAGCCCCCATATCCCAAGAAGTGACAAACAACGTGAGTTATGGCGCCTTTGCCCCTGAATCAGTTGTTTCGCTGTAACGGGATCGTGTAGAGGTAGAGGGTGTGGCCGACATTGTCTTCATTGGAGACGACGTGGAGAGTTTTATCCGCTTTGATTCCCTCGAGGCCGTAGTCGTGAAATACGAGGCGTGAACCAGGCTTCAGCTTCTCGAATTGCGGTAGGAGCTTCTCGTTGATCTCCGGCAGCAGGTAAAGCGATAGGACATCGGCATCGCTGAAATCAAGTGTGAACAGATCGGCACGGACAATCTTGACAAGCTGCTCGACCTGGTTGTTCTTTACGTTCTTGATGGAGGCGCTGACGCGCTCCGGGTCTAGATCGTAGCCGATACCCCGGCAGCCGTACTTCTTGGCGGCCAGAACAATCATTCTCCCGTCGCCGCAGCCAAGATCGTAGACTATGTCCTCTTTTTTCACATGGGCCAGCTTGAGCATGGCGGAAACCACGTCATAGGGCGTGCCCACATAAACGACGTCCGGCGTTTGCTTTTCCTGGAGCGGCGGCAGCAACTCGCCGGCCTGCAGGCTGATTTCCAGGCCTAGAGCGATCACAATTACCATGACCTTCATCGATCGACTCATAGCCGTCTCCCTTGCTCTGAAAATTACCGAGCCATCAAGTAGGCCCCGGCCGCCGGCCGGGGCTCGGGATCGAATAATTCGGTGGTTTTATGCGCCGTGCGGCGCCCGCTTCGCCGCTCCATATTCATGCATCGGCGTACGCTCCGGATAAAATCAAAGACCGTTGTCGTGATACACCCAGGAGCGCCTGCCATGCCGGTCAGGATTGCGCTCAACGGAATATGGCCAGCATTGGCAAGGTTGCCGTTATATCCTTGACCGCCTGGTCGCTGATATTGCACCCCGCTGCATGCACGATGCGGAGGTTCGGCATGGAAATAAAATAGGACACGTCTGCATCCACAATCCGGCAATTCATCAGGTTCAGGACATTCAGCTTCTTCATCTCTTTCAGTTGGGCAAGGCCGGCTCCGGTTACCTTTGTATTTTGCAGCGCGAGAACCTCCAGATTCGTGAAGCGAGCCACGGCGCTCAGACCCTCATCGGTGATGCCGTTTTCACTCAAGTTCAAGACCGTCAGCGTAGCGGCGGCTTTCAGTTGCCTGAGCGCCATGGCGTCAACCGCGGTGCGCTGCAGCGAGAGAGCCTCCAGCCGGAGTTGCGCGATCCAGGTCAGCGCATCCTTGCTGAGGTCGACATCATGGATGTAAAGCCGCCGCAGTGCCACACATCCCTTAAGACGGCCCATGCCCGCAGCGGTCACCTTGCCGCCGCCCACTTCCAGCCATTCCAGGTAAGGGAGGCTGGCGAGATTCTGCATCGCTTCGTCGCTGAGCTCGCCATTGGCCGCCTCGATCCATCGGACCTTTCCCGAAGGATCGAGCCCCAGGGTGACGCCCAGCTTCGTCAGCGCAGCCACTGCCGCATCGCTGCTACTAACCTTGCGCACCTGATCGCCGGGCTTCCCGGAGTCAAGACCAGCTGTTTGGGGGACGGCAGCGGGTGGCGCAAAGTAGCCGGCACTTTGCCCGCATATCGCGAGGGCAAGGATGGCCGTGAAAAGGATCGTCCGCATTGAGTGTTTCATCACAGGCTCCCGTCGAAAACGATAGTCTAAGTGTACCCGCCCATGGGCGATTCGTAATCTAGAATTTGATAAAAAGTTTTTAACGCAGAGGCCGCAGAGAGTTTGATTGTTTCAAGTCATTCTTCCATACGATCTCTGCGGCCTCCGCTCCGAAAACAGGACCAACTACGGTGCCGATCGACTCGTTTATTTCTGTGCCGCCCTTTCAGGGCTAAGCATTTCACGACCGCGAAAACCCCGAAGGGGTGGCGCAGCAAAGCCCGGGGCGTGAGCCCTGGGAACAGGTGACCTAGCTGGCCAGAGCCCTGAAAGGGCGACACAGGGAAAGCGCGATGTGAGCACAACATTTTCATGCACTTGGTTGCGCCCTGGCGCTGGAGGGACTGCTCCGAAAATTGGCCGGCCCGCCAAGCAGGCCCCGTCCGCCGGACGGGGCCTGGGGTCGAATAATCCTGGGATCTGAGCGCCGTGCGGCGTCCACTTGGCCGCCCCATTTTCAAACGCCCCTGTGCGCCCCCAGCCATGAAAATCCTGGATCTTTTTTACGGGTTCATCCGTACCTGGAACGGATATGATCAGAACAGCGCTTATTTCATGGGAGGGCTGGGTGGCACCATCCGAAGTGGCCGGTGACGTCCTGGCGGTGCAGCGAGGCGATCGGGATGCCTTTGGCTCGCTCCTGTCCCGCTACCAGAACCGGCTCTATCGCTACCTGCTGCGCTGGGTGCACGAGGAAGCCACGGCAGAGGACCTGTTCCAACAAACCTGGATACGGGTTTTGGATAACATCCGCCGTTATGACCCGAAACGAAATTTCGACGCGTGGCTATTTGCTGTGGCCCGGAACATCGCAATCGACTATCTGCGGCGCAGGAGGCCGGACAGCCTCGATGAGCCGGTCGGAGACGAGCTGCCTTTGTCGGAGATTCTATCCGCGAGTGCTCCCGGAGCACTCGAGCAGGTGCTGCGCACCGAGCGCATTGAACTGGTGCAGAAGGTGCTCGAATCGCAACCGGCGGTGTATCGCGAGATTCTCAGCCTCCGCTTTGAAGAAGAGATGAAACTCGAAGAAATAGCCGAGGTTCTTTGCATTCCGCTGGGCTCGGTCAAATCCCGGCTCAGCCGGGCTCTCGAACGGATGCGGACAGCCTTCTTGCGTCTGCAGCTGGAGGATAGGACGCCGTGAACGAACATGAGGATATCCGGAAACTTCTGCCCCTGGCGGCTGCGGGGACCATTTCTCCCGCAGACGTAAGAAGGGTGGGTGAACATCTCGCGCATTGCGAGCCGTGCCGTTGGATCAGCGAGGATTTCGCCGCGCTGGAGAGCGCGCTCCGGGGTCTGCCGACGCCGCAGCCGCGGGCGGAGCTCATCGCGCGCGTGCGCGATCTGGCGGAGTCCAGGCTGGCGGATCGAAAGGCATGGAGCAGGGATACAGCCATTCTTGCTCCGCTGGTTGCAGGCAGCTGGATCGTGGCTCTGGTGACGTGGCCGGTGGCGCAGGCAGCGGGCAGGTGGGTGCTCACAGCGTGGTATGTACAGGGCGACGGGCTAGGAACCGCCCTGGCTGTTTACTCCATTCTGGGATTTCTGCTGGCGTGCGCCGCGGCGATTGCCGTGGGCAGGCGCGCCGGTGCGATAGGGAGGGTGAGATGAGTTCCTTTGAGGAGAGAATCAAGATTGTTCCATGGCCGGCTTGGACCGTCGGATTGCTGTTGAGCGCCCTGGTGGTGGTGCCCCTTGCACTCGGACCCATGCGCTTTGATCATGAAATGCGGGAATGGCCCGAGGTGGCAAAAATCGGGTTGCTGGCACTCCCACCCATATTCATCATTGCTTACTCCGGTCTTGTGGGCTTCATTTATGCGGACGCCAAGCGGCGGCGGATGCGGCATGTTCTGTGGGCGTGGCTGGCCCTGGTGCCCTATTTCATCGGAGTCATCCTTTATTTCATCCTGCGCGATCCGCTGCCGACGCCGTGCCCTCATTGCGGTACGGCGGTCCCGCAGGCTTTCGCATTCTGTCAGGGATGTGGTGCCTCCGTGCACGCGACCTGCCCCCAGTGCGGCAAGCCTGTGCAGCGCGAGTGGCTGAATTGCCCTTATTGCGGCACCCGTATCGCTCCCGCGCGCGCTTCAGTCATTCCGTGATGTCGCTTGGGTCGGAAAACCGTGCCGCGGTTGCTGGAGATCCTCTCTTTGAGATTGCCGGGTGTTCTTATATGATCGTCCTCGTTCGAGATCCTCAATTGAGATCATAGCCTAAATTTCCTTTGGACGGGAAGGAGCGCCTATGGCACCGCGCGGTTATCCAAATGCTGTAATCATGGCAGTGGCGATTCTGATCGCATCATTCGCGGCCGCAATCGGAGCAGGTCAAGATAGGGGGGCGCAACCGCCCGCAGCCCGGGGAGCGACGCCGCAGACTCCCGCGGTGGTCTCACCTGAGGTCCTGCCCGATCGGAGCGTCGCGTTCCGCATACTGGCGCCCCAGGGAGAGAATGTGGGGATTCGCGGCAGCGATATCCCCGCCCTTGCCGGCGGCAGGGGCGGCCCGGCGGCCCCGCAGATGGTCAAGGGGGCCAATGGCGTGTGGGAAGTCGTTCTTGGCCCCCTCGACCCGGGCGCGTACCGATATACATTTTCCGTGAACGGGATTGCAGTAATCGACCCCCGCAATCCGTCGACCAGCGAGTCCAACAACAACACCTGGAGCCTGGTGACGGTTCCCGGCTCGGAGTGGATGGACACCAAGGACGTCCCTCATGGTGCCGTCGCCACCGTTTACTATTATTCGACCGCGCTCAAGCGCACCCGCCGCATGCACATCTACACGCCGCCGGGGTATGAAGCCGGCCGCGAAAAGTACCCCGTGTTTTATTTGTTGCACGGCGCCGGCGACTGCGATGACGCCTGGACGTCAGTCGGCCGCGCCGGTTTCATTATCGACAACCTGATCGCGGCCAAAAAGGCCAAGCCCATGGTGATTGTGATGCCTGCCGGCCACACCACTACTGCGGCGTCCGGAGCCAGGGGGCCGGCGGCACCTGCCGCGCCGGCGGGCGGCGCCCCACAGGCCGCACCGCGCGATGAGTTCGGGGAAGATTTCGTGACCGACATCATGCCCTATGTGGAGAAGCACTACCGCGTGCTGATCGACCGGGCGCACCGCGCGATCGCGGGACTGTCCATGGGGGGAAGTCAGAGCCTGAGTATCTCGATCTCTCACCTGGACAAGTTCGCGTACATCGGCGTCTTCAGCTCCGGGATCATGGGAGGCGGGGCAGGAGCGGCCCGCGGAGCTGCCCAGAGTGCGGCAGCTCCCGCTGCCGCCACCCCGGCAGCAGCGTGGGAACAGCAGCGATTGGCGACACTGGATAATGCCAGCTTGAAAAAAGGCCTGAAGCTGATCTGGTTCAGCACCGGGGTCGACGATGGGCTGATCAGCAACTCCAGAAATACCGTGGAGATGCTCAAGAAACACGGCTTCAACCCTGTCTTCAAGGAGAGTCCCGGCGCGCACACCTGGTTAAACTGGCGCAACTACCTGATCGAGTTCGCAGGGCAGCTGTTCCGCTAAAGAATCCCAGGGCAGGCCCAGGGGCATCAGCGTTGCACGACAAGCGACGTGATCTCGCCCCGGAAATAGACAAATGATCGCTCGGGAAGATGCCAGGTGACTTCGTTGCGCAATGGCACGCGCAGTCCCTCCCATTCCTTGGGATCGCTGCAGGATGCGGACCAGGGCGTCAGGATTGTGCGCTTCCCGACCAGGCGAGGGCGATCAGCCCGGCAGCCGAGTGGGCGGCCGCCATTGCCGAGATCGAGGTCGACGGTGGCGCCGGTGGGATCTTCCAGATCCCTCACCCTCAGCGTACGCGGGCCGAGCGCCGTCCACTCGAGCGACGGATGGAGCAGGAGGATAGGCGGGCACTGGATAATCGAGGCCAGGTAGCGTTGGATCTCGCCCTTGTCGAAATCTGGCCCGTGGAAATTCGCTACGGGAATCAAGCCGCCGAGCTTTGCGACCAGCCGCCCCCGGCCTTCCTCGTACGCATCGGTCACGAACAGGGTCCTCATCCGCCCGCTCCGGATATGTGCCTCCCAGCAAAACCCGCTCCGCCTGGCATCGATGGTCTGCTCCGAGGTGAATGGGGTCCATGGGGCTTCAGGCGCGGATCGCATCTCCCCGCGTTCCGTGATCCGGACGCCGCGCAGGTGCCGCGCTGCCTCCTCTCCGCCCGGCAGGCAGAAAGCGCGCAGGCCCTCGAGCAGCGCCCGCGCTTCTGGTGTCAGTCCCTGCTGAGAAGTCATGACCGTCCCTCCCCTTCTTCTACAACTCGATTCTCATGACCAGGCTCCTGGCCGCACCCAAAGAACAATAGGTTATGAGAGGCTCGATCGTCACGCATATAATGCAGACCCATGGCGGCAAAAACTAGGGATCGGAAACCATCATGAAAAAAACTCTTTTGTTCTCGCTTTTGTCTGTCATCCTGCTCTCGAACTTATCCGCGCAGGAGTATCTGCAGAAGTACTATCCGGAAAAGGATCCGCTCGTTCTTCAGCAGCTGGAGAAATGGCAGGGCATCAAGTTCGGGCTGTTGATGCACTGGGGCCCGTACAGTCAATGGGGCGTGGTCGAGTCGTGGTCGATCTGTTCCGAGGATGAAGACTGGTGCAGGCGAAACAATCCCAATTATGTTGAGTATAAAAAGCAGTACGAAGGCCTCAAGAAGACTTTTAATCCGGTAAAGTTTGATCCCGACAAATGGGCGCTGGCAGCTAGAGACGCCGGAATGCGATACGTCGTGTTTACCACCAAGCATCACGACGGTTTTTCCATGTTTGACACCCAACAGACCGACTACCGGATCACCGATCCGGGCTGCGCTTTCAGCACCAACCCGAAAGCCAATGTCACAAAAGAGATCTTCGACGCGTTCCGGAAGCAGGGCTTCATGATCGGGGCCTATTTTTCCAAGCCGGATTGGCACAACGAAAATTATTGGTGGCCGAACTTTGCCACCCCGGACCGCAATGTCAACTACGACATAAAAAAATATCCCGCGCGCTGGCAGAAATTTGCGGAGTTTACGAATAACCAGATCATGGAGTTGATGACCGGGTATGGGCGCGTGGACATCCTCTGGCTCGATGGCGGCTGGGTGCGCGTGAAAACGGATGCGGAAGTCCGCGATGGGATGCTCAGCGCGCGTTTCGCAACGCGTCCGCAGAGCCAGGACATCAACATGCCGGAGCTGGTGCGCAAAGCGCGCGAGAAGCAGCCCGGGCTGATCGTGGTGGATCGCGCGGTGGAAGGGCCGTATCAAAATTACCTCACACCGGAAAACCAGGTTCCCGGGAAGCTCCTTCCTTATCCATGGGAGTCCTGCATCATCATGGGCGGCGGGTGGAGCTATTCGTTCAATGCCCGGTACAAAAGCGCCCACAATCTTGTCCAGATGCTTGCGGATATCGTGGCCAAGGGCGGGAACCTGCTGCTGAATATCGCCCCGTCTCCCGAGGGGACCTGGGATGATGAGGCTTATGCGCGGCTGCGAGAAATCGGCGCCTGGATGAAAGTGAATGGCGAGGCAATCTATAATTCCCGTCCGCTCGCGCCTTATCGGGAAGGGAAGATGAGCTACACGCAATTGAAGGATGGAACGGCCTACGCGCTCTATCTCGCCGACATAAATGAGAAGACTCTGCCGGCGCAAATCAGGTTATCTGCGATAACACCGGCGCGAAATGCGACTGTGATGCTTCTCGGCACAACAGAGAATCTGAGATGGGAAAAGAGAGGGAGCGAAGTCTTCGTCCTGATTCCGGAGTTTCTCCAGAAAAACCCACCCTGTGAACACGCTTGGGTGATCAAAATTTCCGCTCTCGAATAATTTCGGGGACAGGCACCATCAGTAGCCTGTCACCGAAATTATAAAGCCAGCAATCTCGCGATCACACAAGGCTGCAGTTTGGACATTCACGGGATTTTCCCCACCTTGAACTGAATCGAAGTTTCGACGGTGAACTTTTTGAAATCCGAGTATTGGCTTGTGAAATCGAGATTCAACCCTTTCAATAACAGAAGCCGCCCGCTGCCGGTGAAACGCAGCCCAGTCGGCAGCCAGATCTCGTCGTTGATTTTGCGGCGCTCTATTACCGCTGTCGCGCCCTTGTTCAAACGCAAAAGCAATCCCCAGCCCATCGAAAAATCATCGAGGAGCTTGACCTCCATGCGGATCAATTCGTAGTCCTGCTCGCTGAACCACGCTTTTCCTGCAAACTTGACCAGTGTCTTAGCATCTTTTGTGCGCGGCTTGTAGCCGGGCCGCGGGTCAAAAGTCAGGGCCATTGCCGGCCTTCCATCCAGGATTTCCCTGCCGGCCATGCGAATCTGGTACAGCTGGAACGCCTCGTCGATCGATTCGTTTTCCTTCCGCTTTTCTTCGGCTTCTTTTGCCTGACGACGCGCGCGCTCATTGGTGCCTTCGCGATCGAGATCCTTCCGGTGATCACTCAATTTCTTGTCGTGCGCTTTATCCTGCTTGTCGAGGTCCTTCTTGCTCGTGGGCTTTCCATCCTTGGACATGAGGCGACTATAAGTGAGGCCTTCCTCGAGAGAGGGATATATTTCGCACACCAGCTCGTGGGAGGACTGGATTTTTCCCTTGTTGTCGAGTGCCTGCACGACGTCTTTTTCGGTATAGGTGTACTGGCTCAAAAGCAACCGATTGCTGTGCAGCTGGGAACGCACACCCTTGAGAAAATCCTGTAGCTCGGGAAGAGGCTTGTCGGCTTGCGCCGGTGATTGAGGCTGCGCATGAAGGATCGACAGGCTCAGCAACGTCTGAAGTAATGCGCACCGACCAAGCTTCATCTTTGCGCCTCTCTTCGCAAAATTGGCTCTTGATGTATCAGCCACTATTGAAAACCAAACAACCTAAGGACGCCCTTCGGGGCTCTTCCCTCAGCTGCCATCAACTCCAGACCCGCGCCTGGGGCTTTATTTGCCGCACCTTTGGGCAAGGAGTTTTGTTTCTGCTCCTATATTCCATGATCGTGAATAGTATCACGTTTCATTCATCAATGATTTCTCCTGGCATTCTTCTGGAGGCAGATATGACAGCACTCGCGACTTGGCCCAAGAACTGCACTCACTGCGGGATCACCTTTCGGAGGCATCCATTACTATCACTTCCGGTGCGCCGCCCGCCAAACGTCGCCGATGGCCGATGGCCTGCGCAAGCGTGCTGGTGCTGCTGGCAGTCTTCGCAGCCGGATCGTTGTGGCAACGATCCCGAATTGCACCGCAGCCGCTTTGGTCCGGAGTTCTGATCAGCGGGCCACGGATCGCCATGTCTCCGCGGATTTCTCCCGACGGGCAGCTGGTTGCCTTCCTGGCAATGCTGGAAGGGCAAACTCAGCTCGGCGTGATGAAGCCCGAGGCAGCGAGTTGGACCCCCCTGACACACGAAAGAGGCGCAGGATCCATCATGAATCTGTCCTGGGCTCCTGATGGCACCAAGCTGTACTTCGACCGCTTCTGGGACAAGCCCCGCGGGATATACGCCAGTCCGCCGCTCCCCGGGGAGCCGGTTCTGATCCTGGAAAACGCCGCCGCTCCGCAGGCGTTGCCGGAAGGCAGTCTGATTGTCCCGAAATCCAGCGTCGCCGGACATGTGGTTCTACCGCACTTCGCTCATCGCCATTGGGCGTACGGGGATCAGCACGATTCCCGTGACTTTCGAGGGGGATATTGTTGGTCCCGGGTGGACGGTGGACGGCCAGGTTGTCGCTGTCGGCGCCGGCTTGGCCAGCTCACTATGGAGGTTTCACCAGGTAACAGCCCACCAAACTGTGCGCCGGTAGGAATTTCGGAGACAGGCGCCTGTCATCGAGATTTTGGATTGTTCTTCGTGCAGCTGAGATAGCGGTTAATGTCTGGATCGAGAAGTGCCGGATTTCCTGCGGACGCCCGTTCTCGAAAATCCTGAAGTCCTCCTTTTTCAAGTCCAGCACCGGCCGGTCGTGATCATCGGTGACAATCACATCGACCGGGATCAGCCGGACGCGGACGCGTATCGCTCCCGGGGGACCGGGTGGCGGCTCCTGGGCTCCGCCGCGTGCTTGCGAAGCAGGAGTTGGAGCTCCGGCCGTGAAGGAACTGACGAGGGAGGCGATCGAAATTGAAAGCAAGTGCCGCAGGAATGGCATTTTTCTCCAGCCCGGCACAAGGTTGCGCGCCGGAATAGCATTGTCACCTGTTGGATAGTTGGAATTTATGAAATTTCGTTCAGTTCAGAAACCTGCAATAGCGGACGCTATTTTGGGTTGAAAGATGTGGAAGTTTGTCTCCGTCAGATCATGGACGTTTTTCCTGTCGTTATCGGCCAAAAACGGCCAGCGGAATGATGGGTTATGATTCCGTGGCCATTCCGCTGCCGCATGCCTTGTGAGCTCAGCGGCCGGGCGTTCAGTATCGCGTCCGCCAAGAAAGCGCGTCCCGGCGGTCTCTGCGGCTCCTCCGGCATGGGAAACGGCTTACCCGCGCCGGGTAAGCTGGACCTCGAATGCCCAGTGCTTCGCCCTTTAGATTCCGGCGACCTTTTCGCTGCATGTGGCGTCATATATGGCCGGCGCGATAAAATCAATCGCATCCGGCGATCTGGCATGACATTTGCAGTACTCATAGTCATGAGACGAATTTGGCTGGCAGCTATAGCAGAATGCATCTGTGTCCTGACTATGCTTCCGCGCCTCGGGCCGTCAAGAGAGGAACCGGCGCGGCAGGGCGCAATTCCCGACGAGCAACGCCGCTTTCTCGACGTGCGCCGGAGGCAGATCGATCTCGCCTCGGCACGAGCGGCGCTCAAGCGTACGCAGGACCTGTTCCAACAGGGATTAGTGCCTCAGACGGATCTCGATCATGCTCAGACCACGGTCGACAACGCACAGCTGAACTATCAGGAGGCGGTACTGACGCTGCTGAGCCTGCAGCCTCGCCTCACCGTAAAGCAGGCGGTCAAGCACCAGAGTAAAGACGGCCGTAAATTCGTGAGCCTGACCGTCGAAAACCTGACCCCCACATTTGACGATTCTCAATTCAAACTCCTCAGCAACTTTGAAGGAGCCGAGCCGATTCCCGAAGCGCTGCGCACTCGTGACGTTCGCGACATTTTCATCTCGCTTCGGGCAACAGGAGACGCGCTCACTGCTGGCCAGGGGAACGAATTGGCCGCGCGGGGCACGACCATTGCGCTCCCGTACGAGGTGCACATCCCGGATCTGAAGTACGGCGAATCGAAGAGCATGGAATTTCAGCTGCTCCGAGATGTGAATAGCGTCGTGGTTGCGTCTACCTATAAAGGGCAGAACCAAGAGAATGTAGTCCAGTTGGAGCAGGCCGAAACTGAGAATGTAGTCAACGTCTCCTCGATGCAAGTGTCCCAGGAAGCGGACCTGGGCGCACAGGTGACTTTCGATCTGAAGCTCGAGCGCTCCTCGGTGGACGTGCGGCAGTTCCAGTTGAGAGTTGTCAACCTTCCGCGCCAGATCAGCTACAGCTTCGTCGACCCAGCAAGCCAGGCACGGCTGTCTCAGCTGAACTTTCCGGCCGGGGTCACCCAGCAGACGCTGGGATTGCGCCTTTTCCTGCCGGAGCGCTCCGACGCGCAGGTGCTGATCGACCAGCCTCTCGAATTCTGGTCGTTGGTGACCGATCAGGCGCAGGGACAGCTCTTTGGGCAGGAGCGAAACTATTCGCCCGTGGAAATCGAGCAAAGCAGGGCCGGGCGGGTCAGACTGGTGGTCATCCCGCGCGGCGTCGGCAAGATCGAGGCCTCCGCCGCCAGCCTCTATTCCGAGATCCAGACCGGCGAAACGGTGGAAACGAGCATCACCATTCGCAACACCGGCACGCGGCGCCTGGACAACATTAAGCTGACGACGGAATACCCGCTCAACTGGCATGTCGAAGCCGCGCCGGATATCGTCGCTGCCCTGGAGATCAACCGCGAATCCGCCGTCAAGCTGCGGATTGTCCCCCCGTCCGACGTGCAGGTGGGCGACTACGAAGTGAGAATTAAAACGGAGAGCTACGCGTACAACCGCAGGGTGCCGTCCGAGGACAAGATTTACCGCGTCAGCATCAAGGCACAAACAAACATCTGGGGCACCGCCGCCCTGGTTGGCGGCCTCCTGCTCCTTGTCATGGGCATCGTTATTTTCGGAGTGAAGCTGACACGCCGCTGAACCACGAAATACTCGAAATACACGAAAAAGGACTCGTGCGTTCCGTGGTTTGAATTGTGGAAGGAAAGACCATGATCGAAGCTAGAAACCTGAGCAAGCGTTATGAAGATGGTGTGCTGGCGCTGGACGCGCTGAATCTTAAGGTGAACCCGGGGGAGATCTATTGCCTTCTGGGCGCGAACGGAGCCGGCAAAACCACGACCATCAACCTATTCCTCAACTTCATCGAACCGACGAACGGCGAGGCGTTTCTGAACGGCATTGATGTCGAAAAGGATCCGTTGGAGGCGAAGAAGTATGTCGCCTATGTCTCCGAGAACGTGATGCTTTACGGCAGTTTTACGGCGCGCCAGAACCTCGACTTTTTCGCCAAGCTCGGCGGCAAAAAGGAGCTCAAGAGAGAAGACTACTATTGCGTCATGCGCGAGGTGGGTTTGCCGGAGAGGGCGTTCGAGCAGCGGCTGAAGGAGTTCAGCAAGGGGATGCGGCAAAAGCTCGGCATTGCCATCGCGATGATCAAGAACGCTCCCGCGCTGTTGCTTGATGAACCGACATCCGGACTCGACCCGAAGGCCGGAGCCGAGTTTCTGGAAACTCTGCTGGAGCTGCGGCGGCAGGGGAAAGCCATCCTCATGTCCACCCACGACATCTTCCGCGCCAAGGATGTTGCCGATCGCGTGGGAATCATGAAGGAAGGGCGAAAGGTGATGGAACGCACGCGCGAGGAGCTCGAGTTCGAAAACCTCGAGCGCCTCTATCTCGACTACATGCGCGGCGGCATCGGCTCGGAAACGAAAACGGACAGTGCCCGCCCCGAGGAAACTCGGTGACAGGCGCTGCGCAATGCGCGGAATGCAATAGCGCAAAAAGGCGCCAATATCAGGATTTCTGATTTTTCGTGGGAGTTAAGATGTTTTTCACACTGCTCAGGAAGGAAATTCTCGATTATTTGGTCTCGATCCGCTTCGTTGTGCTGACGGCGCTCTGTGTCTTGCTTATCCCACTCAGCCTGTACGTAAATTTCGAGACCTACCGGCGCTGGGCTGCCGACTATAACGAACAGCTCAAGATCGAATCAAGCCTGGGTCGCGGCGGCGGCAGGCCCGGCTACCAGGGAGTGCGCCCGCCCTCACCTCTGGCAGTCTTCGCGAACGGCATCGAGACCAGCCTGCCCAAGGACTTCTCGTTGGGCAGCAACGGGGTTGCATTCGGCACCCCGCGCAGTTACGGGGATCCGATCTATGAGATCTTCGGGCGCATCGATTTCCTCTTCGTGGTCCAGGCGGTGCTAAGTCTCGTCGCCCTGCTCTTCGCATTCGATGCGGTATCGGGCGAAAAGGAGTCGGGCACTCTCAAGCTTGCTCTTGCCAATCCTGTGCCCCGCTACCGAATCCTGACGGGCAAATTTGCGGGAGGAATGATCGTCCTGGCTACTCCCCTGGTACTTTCTTTCGCAGTCGGGCTGAGCCTTTTGGCTGTCACGGGGTACGCCGTGCTTCAGAGAGGGATGCTGGGTGATATTTTCTTGATCCTGATCCTCGCCATGATTTACGTTGCCGTCTTTTTCCTTCTGGGCCTCCTGGTTTCAACCCTGACACACCAGTCGAAAACGGCGCTGATCCTGCTCATGTTCGTTTGGGTCGTGCTCGTTCTCGGCGTTCCGCGACTCAGCATCATGGCTGCCAAGCTGATCCGGCCCGTTGACGATGAATCCGTCGTCGTCCTGCGCAAGCGCCTTCTCAGCGACAACATCCAGAAGGAGAAGGGAGACTCCCTCAAATCGCTGTATCTCGAGAAGGCAACGCAGAAGGGCCTGGCAAAAGGCCAGCTCATGTTTGATGGCAGCGACAAGGAGTTCGTTCGCCGCCGGGGCGAAATCGCCGCGCCTTTTGAAGCCAGGCTACGTTCCGAACTGGCGAAACTCGACGCGTATCAGCAGCGCAAGAAACAGGATCAGCTCAATCTGGCGCACAGCATATCCCGCGTTTCCCCCGCCGCAATCCTGACCTACCTGATGACCGATATGGCGAATACCGGGGAGTTGGTGAAAGTGAGGTTTCTTGATGCCGTACGGCTGCATTACGCAAACATGGACCGGCTGGTTTTCAGTAAGAGCTACAGCGACCTTATCAGCGACGGCGACAACAACTGGGGGTTCGGCGGAGATCTGCCGGGGGGTGAGACGCCAAAATCCAAGGATCTCCCGCGTTTCAGTCTGACCTTTCCCCGTAGAGCCGATACCATCGCCAACAGCCTCCCGGACATCGGCCTTTTGCTTGCATACGCCGTGTTCCTGTTCGCAGGGGCGACCGTGGCATTTCTCAAATACGACGTGAGGTAGAAGAGATGATCTGGGTCATTGCACTGAAGGAAATCAGGGAGAATATCCTCAGCCTGCGCTTTATGCTGCTTCTGCTGCTGGCAGTTGTTTTTATTCCATCCTCTCTTTACACAAACTATCGAGCCTATCTTTCGCGGCTGAGCGACCAGCAACAGATCGTCAAGAACAACAACGAGTATCTACGAAAGCTGCGCACCACCCAGATCTTTACCGCTCCGAATTTTACGATCGACGTCTACTGGCCGCCCGCGCCCACATCCGTATTCGCCGCCGGCTTCGAGGAGTCACATCCTCGCCACCTGGTGGTCGGGAAACAAAGCGTCGAGTACGGCGCGCCGGTGGACGTGCAGTCCTCCATGAGCCTGTTTGGCGGCGTCGACTATCTATTCGTGGTTCAATTCATCTTCAGCCTATTTGCGGTCCTTCTTTCTTTCGACTCGATCACCCGCGAAAAGGAGAGCGGGACCTTGCGAACCATGCTGTCGAATTCGCTCGGGCGCGCAGCTCTGGCCACGGGCAAGCTTTTCGGAGGCTATATAACGCTGGCGATACCGCTGGTGACAGCCTTTCTGCTGGGGATTCTGATCCTGGCAATCTCCGGATTCAGCGTTTTTAGCGGAGATTTCTTAGCGCGTACCGGCTGGATCCTGGCATCCTCGCTTCTTTTTGTGGCGGTCTTCTTTCTCCTGGGCTTATTGGTTTCATCGCTTACGACATCGACCTACTCCGCGCTTGTTTTTTCCCTGGCCGTCTGGCTTGTAGCAGTCATGATCCTGCCTAGAACCGCTTCGCTTGCAGCTCAGCTCTGGCACCCGGTGAAATCCCGACAGGTCGCCTGGCTGGAGAAGATGAGCGCGGCAAACAGCATCGACCTGGAAAGAGGGCGCGCCCTGCAGCGAGCGGCGGATACGTCCTGGATATCGGACAAGGAAGGAAACAAGCATCCCGGGGAGA
>JBGQNR010000021.1:0-44960 GCA_041501225.1 Acidobacteriota bacterium | reverse complement strand
TCCATAGACGAGTTCCGTCAGCTTAACCTTCATGAATACGAATTATTGCCAAAGTGGAACTACACCATTGCGCCTAACCTGACGTAATATGCAATGGCTCTCCTGCAAAATGTGAAGTTATTTTTGCGCGGGCCCTTAGCCTGACAGCCGCACAACAGGCGGCGATCGGATTCTTCTGCGGCCGCCAGATTGCTACCCCAGGGAACCCGATCACTGCGTTGTTCCCCTGGGCACGACGGCGCCGCGAGCGCTGTGCGGTTTTGTTTTCAGCTTGCACCCTCGCGCATGCTCGCGATACAAATGCCAGTATTGGAGGATGTCGCACTTAATGCGGCGGCGGTGACGGCACACGGCCCACCCGACGCGGACGCGGCCAAAATGAGGAGTTTATGGGTACCGGAGGACGAGAGATCATCGGAATGGATGTCAACGAGCTGCTTGCATTGCTGAATCGAGCGCACGCCAGCGAGTGGCTCGCCTATTACCAGTACTGGCTCGGCGCCAAGATCATCAAAGGCCCGATGAAGGACGCCGTGGCAGCCGAACTTAATCTGCACGCCACCGAGGAGCTGAACCATGCCACGTTGCTCGCCGCCCGAATCGTGCAACTCGGAGGCTCACCGGTCAGCGACCCCAAACGGTGGTTCGACCTCAGCCCGTGCGTCTACGAGCCCCCGGACGATCCGTACGTCGTGGTGCTGCTCGAGCAGAACATCGATGGGGAGCAATGTGCGATTTCGACCTATAAGAGTCTCATGGATGCTACCAAGGACAAGGACATGGTAACCTACAACCTCGTGCTGTCCATCCTGCAACAGGAGGTTGAGCACGAAGAGGACCTTCAAAGCCTCAAGGAGGATCTGGACCTGATGGTCACGAGAGGGAGCCAAATGGGGGGAAAGAGCGGCGCTGCGAATGCTTCCGGCATCTAGGCGATCCATGAGACGATCGCCGTTCTTTGTCGACCATTCCCCCGCAGTTGCTTGTCTGCTGAGTGAATTGGTTCCCGCTACGTTGTTTCCGGTGCGCCAAGGCGTAAAGGGTTCAAAATGTTCTTTTCCCGCCCTTTGTCCCTCGGCCACTTGGGCCCTCGGCCCCTGAGATGGCGAGCGGAGCGAGCCGAACTTTTACGGAGATTGGACGTTATGGCGTTACCCAAAGAACTGAGTTGTGCTTTATGCGGGATGAAATCGTGCGCCGCGGGGCCGGAGGCGCAAAGCTTCCCGGCATTTTGCCCCATGCCGGTCGAGGCGGCACACCTGGAGCAAATCGAGCGGAGCTATCTTGAGGACGATCGCCTCCGAAGCCTGGCACTGGAAGCCGCGCGCACGGAGGCTGCCGGCTATTGCCGCAACACCCGCATCCAGGAAATCATCGATTTTGCGCGCCGGATCGGGGCCGGCAAAATCGGGATCGCTCACTGCGTCGGCCTTATGCAGGAGGCCAAGGTGGCTAGTGAGATTTTTTCGGCTCACGGACTCGAGGTTCACTCGATCTGCTGCAAGGTCGGCTCCTTCGAGAAGGGCCGGATCGATTTGAAAGACGAAGAAAAGATCCATCCCGGCACGTTTGAGGCGCTCTGCAATCCCATCGCGCAAGCATCTTTGCTGGCCAGGGCGGGCACGGAGTTGAATGTCGTGATCGGCTTATGCGTAGGGCATGACAGCCTGTTCTTCATGCATTCGAAGGCCCCGGTTACCGTGCTGGTTGCCAAGGATCGCGTCCTCGGCCACAACCCCGTTGCGGCTCTCTATACCAGCCACTCTTACTACCGCCGCCTGAAGGAGAAGGCATCCTCTTGAGGCGATTCTCAGCAGGCAATGTTGAGAGGAGCCGATCCGAGGCTCCGGAAAGGGCCCATGGTCAAAAACGAGGGAGACAGGCTGACACGAGTCGTGGTGTGCACCCCGCGGGAGCAATATTTTAACTGGAGCGATCCCAACACTCACAACATCCATGAGGTCGCAGACCCGACGAGGACGAGGGATCAGCACAACGAACTGAAAACCATCCTGGGCAAGTCCGGCTGCGAAGTCATCGATGTCCCGGAGCTGCAGAATCACCCGAACTCGGTTTTCACCCGGGATGCCTCTCTGTGCATCCCTGCGGGATTCATCCGGTTACGGATGGGTCTCGTAAGCCGCCGCGGCGAAGACAAATGGACGGCTGGTATCTTACGATCCCTGAATGAGCCCTGTGTGGGGAAGATCGACGAACCTGGCACCGTGGAAGGGGGAGATGTCATCCTTGCCGGCGCGACTGCCTTCGTCGGCCTCTCTGCGCGCACAAACGCGGAGGGAGCGAGGCAAATCGCCGCCTTGCTTCGCAATCAGGATTGTGAAGTCCGAACCGCGCCGGTTCCGGATGTGCATCTGCATCTGGGCGGAGGCATGAGCGTCATTGGGCCAAAACGTGTCCTGTGCTGCCGCGGCGAATTTCCTGATGACTGGTTCGCAGAATTTGATGTCATCCAGGTTGCTCACGGGGATCCCGGCACAGGCAATGTTGTATGTCTGGCCGAGGATGAAGTCGTAGCCGATTCCTCCGGACGCGGGGATACCATTCGAGAGCTGGAGAAAAGCGGTGTGAAGGTGCATGGGATGGACCTGTCGGAGTTCAGAAAAGGCGCCGGCGGCCCGACCTGTCTTATCTTGCCAGTGGAAAGGAAGAACTCGCCAGGCGTCGGGAGAGGCGCCTGCGATTGAGTGCTGGCTATCTCTTCTTCTTTAATTCAGCGAGCTTGTGATGAAACGAGCCTTCGCGCAGCATCTTGGCGCCGCACTTGGGGCATTTCGTTCCTTGACAGGGTGTGCCCGCGGTGTGGCGTGTTCGCTCGCCGCACTTCGGACAAACACACTCTCCGCCCGAACCCAGACCCTGGCCTTGCCTTGTCTTATCAACCATACCCAGTTCCTCCTCCCTTCATTAAGCGGACTATACCCGTGCGCGGCAGGCAGCCCTTCGCAAGCCCTCCGATGTCCGCAATGCGCCCAAGGATTATGGCGCAGGCCCAGGAGATCTGCAAAAGGCATTTGCCTCGAGGGCGCTCTGTTCGATGGCCCTGCGGCACCCATCGGTAGATTTTTGGACATGAGGAGATATGAGCATCCTGAAAGACTTGATAGCAAGTTTGCCTGACGATGTGGCCATTTGTTCGGTTCTAGCTGGTGCGCACTGGACGGCGGTGTGCAGTCGCTACTGCGGTTTGGCTTCCACCGTAACGGGCGACCGGCCTCATGATCAGAATCGAGTTCGAGATGTGGGCCGGTTGCATCTCAAAAGTGCACGCGAGCTGGCCGAATATGCGCTCTCTGACAATCCCCTTGAATCCAGCCTCGGTGTGGCGGCGATCAACTCGTTGCTGAACGTGGACGAATCGCACGCCGTCGAGGTCAACGCTGCCGAGGTGTTAGCCGAACAGGGGCGTGGCAAGAACGTCGCGCTTGTCGGGCATTTTCCGTTCGTCCCAAAGCTGCGAGAGAAACTCGGCAGGTTGTGGGTGATCGAGCAGCGCCCGTCCGAAGGCGACTACCCCGCCGAGGCTGCTGCCGAGCTGATCCCGCAGGCCGACGTGGTGGCACTCACGAGCAGCGCACTGATCAATCACACGCTCGATGGACTGCTGGCGTTGTGCCGCCGCGGCTCGGTAGTGATGATCCTGGGGCCGAGCACCCCGCTCTCACCCGTACTGTTCTCTCACGGGGCGACGATCATTTCCGGAGCGCGCGTGATCGACGAAGCAGCGGTCCTGCGCACCGTCGGCCAGGGCGCGACGTTCCAGCAAGTGGCAGGGGTGCGGCTGCTGACATTTTTCAGTGATTCAAAACTGCAGGAATGAGATGCCCGCTGCCAAGGGTCGCGCGCAGCTCTGATTTACGGCATCCAAAATGCTGGTGGACTCAGGGTATGGGAACCCCGAGAGCTGCAGTGATTCCGTGGTCGATGATGTGCCGCTGGGCGCTTGCGCGAATGCTAAAGGCCTTCCAGTTTGGATAGTACGGCTTCTGGATTGTCGTCCTCTATTCCTACTATTTTCACTTGCCTTACCAGTACTTTCTCATATTCACTCTCAAGTAGCTTGGTTGTGCACTTGCCCAATTCCCGATCGTTTGCCGCTGGGATGTTGGAATGACGCCATCATTGCAGTTCGCGAAGCTCGCGCTCCACGCGAGATGCATACTGCTCATCCAGGAGAGGCTCTGCAAGAGCAGACAACGATTGATCTGCCGATCGCACAGTCTGCTTTATCAGGAAAAGGATGACCACGCCGGTACCCGCAAGCAGAAAGACCGCTGGTAAGATATAGGCGAGCAGGTTGAATCCGCGGGGGCGGGGGCTCGCCAGAATACGTTCCCCATACCTTGATACATAATAATCCAAGATCTCTTGCTTGGATTTTCCAGCTGCCAGCAGCTCTCGAACTTCCTTGCGGATCTGATCCGCGGCCTCCGAATAGTGTTGCGCCACCGGCTGGCTCCAGCAACAAGGCGCAATCAGCAACCTTTCGATTTCGTGCGCGGTCTCCTCTGTGTTCTGCGGGACTGCCAGAGCGGCAAAAGAAAACGCCAGCACTATTCCCAGCGCCCTAATCAAGACCCTGGGCTTCTCTCCGCGTTGCATTCGGCGCCCCCTTTCACTCCTCCTCAGTTGTACCGAAGCCGGACGGCCTCATCCTCCAGCACATGCTTGATTCTCTCCTGCCATGCCGGGGAGTCCCAGGTTCCCATTGCCTGGTGCGTCAGGAAATACTTCTGGGGAATCGGGTGGGTGCCCAGGACCGCCTTCATGCCATAATGTCTTTCGATGAATTCGAGAAAGTGATCGATGTGCGGGCAAGGGGGTATCCCACTACCAGGCCTGTGGCCAGGTGGACTACCTCCGCGCCGTTTTTCTTCATCTCTTCGGGAGCGTACTCGACGTTTCCCCCGGGACACCCGTCGCAGGTGGTATAGCCCACGAGTTCCACTTCCCGGTCCCGGTAGAGACGGAACGCCCCTTCTCTCTCTCGCAAAGACCTGAAACATTTTCCTCCCGCGCAGGTGTGATAACGATTGCAGATGATAATTCCTAGTTTCAAGGGATCGGCCATAATCTTCCTTCCGGCGGATGAATCGATCGCATCGACGGTTCCAGGTCCTGCGCCTGCCACTGCTGACACGGAAATCCAATTCGCGCTCATTGCCCGTACTCTCCTCAACGGCCGGGCTACCACTCGCCGTCAACCGTAATGACGCCTTTCAGGTTTTCTGATTCCGAATTCTTGGACCCTTAGGAGAAGGATTTCTGATTGGACGTTGGAACTCGGCGAACCGCGCCTCGGCCAGCTTGAGCGCTTGCTCGGGCAATGAAATCGCCATGGTTGTGCTCCCCTTCCAAGACAGGCGGAAACGCTCTTCATATGCCGGCCGAACCACAGCGATCGCCAGGCGGTACGCCTCCTTTTCCAGCTCCTGGAAACATGCGGTCATGCCGCTGCCCGCATCGAACTCCAGCGGACCGACTTCGTCCACTATCAACAGATCGCAGGGCGTTGCACGCCGGAGTATTTCGTTTCCCCATACCAGCGCCGAGTCGCTGATGGTCCAGCCGCAAAAACGGAACCCCTCGACCTCGTTTGGCCGCGTGGAAGCCATCATTCGTGATGCCCCTCCCCTCAAATCGAGGATTTGAATCCCGGTCTTGACCTCACCCTCATAGCGCGGCAAAGAAAGGAGTCCGGCTACATCCCAGCCTGCCGCGCCGGCTCTCTCCATCAACCTCCGGCAAAATGTGGTTTTGCCGACCCCGCGTTCACCGGTAATAATCCATCGCTTTGCTATTGTATGCGGGGTTACCACAAGACAATCCTCCGGCGCTTCACCGTTACTACTTCGACGGGCAAATTGTACAGGAGGCTGAGATGCTGAGTGGTCAGCGCATCTTCCGTGGGTCCGCAGAACAGTACTCTGCCTTCATTTATGAGCACCACGGTAGAAGCGATGGCTGAAGCCACCTCGGGCTCATGGGTAGTCATGACGATGGTTACGCCCTGAGCCTGGAGTTGTTTCAGCAAGACCATCAAATGGGATTTATTATGCAGATCAAGATGGGAGGTCGGCTCATCCAGGAGCAGCAGACGAGGTTGTTGGGCCAGCGAGCGTGCGATCAGAACCAACTGCCTTTCTCCGCCGCTCAACCTGAACACAGAACGATTCGCGAACCGGCGCAGGCCGACCTGTTCCAGGGCTGTAAGCGACACGGCGTAATCGTTTTCCCCGGGTTGCTCCAGCGGCGCGAGATACGGCAGACGTCCGAGAAGTACGTATTCGAGCACAGAGTATTCAAAAGGGATGTGCTCGCGCTGGGGCACAAGTCCCATGAGCCGGCCCATTTCACGGCGCGAGTACCTCCCGAGCGGGTGCCGGTCCAGTAGAATGCTGCCGCGAGATGGCTGGAACCAGGCGAGCGCCAGGAATAGCAGGGTGGATTTCCCGGCACCATTGGGTCCGAGAACCGCGGTGATGCCTCCCTTTGCGATGTCGAGCGAAACCTCTTGCAGGGCCAGCGGCTGGCCGGGGTGATATCCGTAGCTGACACCATCGAACCGCATCATTTGGATTCTCCTCGCTGAACACCGATGCCCTTCTGCACCATCAGAATGACGAATACGATCGCGCCCAGGAGCGAGGTGATGATTCCGAGTGGTATTTCTCCGCTCAGCAAAATGCGGGCTAGGTCGTCGCAGAACAATGTGAAAAGGCCGCCCATCAAGAGGGCGGCAGGCAAGGAGTAGCGTGTGTCGGCTCCGAAGACCCGGCGCGCGATGTGCGGGACAATTAGTCCTACCCAGCCGACCATCCCGGCAACGGAGATCACGGCCGCCGTGGGCACGACAGCCGCAACCAGCAGCAGCAACCGTTCGCGGCGAACCGCAACTCCGAAAGAAAAGGCCGTTTCGGCCGGCAGACATAGCTGGTTAAGCCGCCAGCGCATCGCCAGCATGAATCCTGAGCCCAGAACTACCGGCGGCAGAATGGCAAGGGCTCGCGGCCAGGTAATCCCAGCCAGCCCTCCGAGCATCCAGAATGTGATTTCCGGTAGCTGGCGTAAGGGATCGGCGACGTACTTCAGGATGCCAAGGCCGGCAAAAAACAGCGCGGAAACCGCGATTCCCGCCATTACCAGGCGTAGAACCCAGCCGCCGTATCGGATGTTCCGCGCCAGCAAATAGGATGCTGCTAATCCTACGAAAGCGAAAAGCGCAGCCGCGCCCTGCACCAGCCAGGCTGCGCTCCCAAAATAGACAATACACAGGGCCGCCCCAAACGCCGCGCCTTGTGAAACTCCGAGAAAACCCGGCTCCACTAGGGGATTAGCGAAGACGGTCTGGAAGACCATGCCGGCCGCTGCCAAAGACATCCCCAGCAGCACTGCTGCCAAGGCTCTCGGAAGCCGGAGATTCAGTATCAGACGTTGTGATAACTCATCCGAGAAAATCTGGCCTCCAGCAAGCACGCGCAAGGTGGGATAGCGCCCGATGAGCAAAGAAAAAACGAACATGGCGGCCAGCCCGATCAGCAGCACCATCAAAATGCGACGGCGGCGGGTGTCCCAAACGTCCTGGGCGGCTATCTGGGCATCACGAGACAGCACAGCTTCTCTGTTCAATGCAGGTCCCCTTGGGAGGCATTGCGGATCTTCTTCTGGAAGAAAGAGCTATTGAGACCGTACGCTACCCGGTAGAAATCTTCGGCAACCGCCATGATATCAACGTCGGCAAAGCTCTCGGGATAAATCTTCTTGGCCATCCATATCAGCCCGAGAACCCAGCGGGGGCTGGGCTGATCCCAACTGTATAGGTCACCGGCGAAGGCATACACTTTCTGGGTTTTCATGGCCCTCAGCTGATTCCAGGTCGGATCGGATCGCAGGCCGCGGACCACATCCTGAGGATTCCTCCAATACGAAATCAAGAATACGACATCTGGATCCCACGCCATGATTTGCTCAAGGGTAACCGTGGCCCAGCCTTGGCCAGGATTGGCGTCTTTCCACACAGGGATACCACCAGCCATTTCAGTCATTTTGGTCTGAATCCAGGAAGAGGGCGGCACCCCGAAAGCCACCTTTCCGTCTTTATCGGAGTAATACAGCAGCAGGACCCGACGCTTTTGCTTTTCCTCCAATCCTTGCAGGTTTCTCTGAACGCGTCGAACTGACGCGCGATAGTATTCAATCAGTTCGGCGGCCCGCTGGCGCTGCCCCAGCAACTGTCCAAGGGTTTGCAGATCGCGGAAGTACTGATCGGGCGTCTCAAAATCCACATAAATCACGGGAATGCCCAGAGCCTCGACCGCATTCCCGAGGCTTTGCGCCAGATAACTCTTCAGGATTACGGCGTCTGGCTTGAAACCGACGATCTGTTCCGGGCCCGATTCCTCCCCTAGTATTGCCTTCGATGCGAGGTCCGGTTCGATCAGCGAAATGAAATTGGCTGCACCCTGGCCCGACTTGCCGGTGGCAACGATTCGCTTTCCGGCGCCTGGGAATAGGAGGATGGCATCGGCGGTAATGAAGACCGCCCGCCCGGGCAATACAATCCGGCGGGGCGGCTCCCGAAATTTCAATCGTCGACCGAGCGCGTCGACGACGGCTAAACTGTCCGCCGTCGATTGCAGCGCCGTGTGCGTCGAGGCGGGCGTCTCGCCACGTGTGGCGCTTTTGGATGCCCCGGTGGGAGCGGGCGTGCACGACATCAGCAGCGGAGCCAGGCCAAGCATAATCGATACGGCAGCAGTTTTTATGTTTATCATACCGTTGGAACGAGCTGGGCCAGGATGCGTCAGCCGCGCACATCGGCCCCTTTCACAACCGCTATTATGCCGGCAAGCACCCCAAAACTATGGGTCAATTCGGGGTGATTTCGACGAACCCTCACCGAGCTCCTGACCATCACCGGAATCCTGCACCATCTGGTGAGCCTGCAAGGTATGTATCTCATTCGAGCCCTGCTGGCCGGTGTTCCTTTGCTCTGCTGACTCCATGTTCCTCGCATGAGTCGTGCCCTTGCGCCAGAAGACTAGCGGGAGCCGGTTGCCGCACTCCATGGTTCAAAATTTTGCTGCGGCAGGGCGCGAGAACAACACTTGGAAGGACAGTAGCAACAAGCCGGCATCGCGCAGCAGGTCGAGCTTCATACCGGCAAACAGCTCTATAGTAGTCTTTGCTTCTGCTGCCGTGGGGAAGCAGCCGCACTCAATGGCGATCCCGCGGACCAGATCTGTGCTCATGGCGACAATGAAGACCGCCAGCATCACACCAATTAGCAGCGCAGCGCCTTTGCGCAAGAATCCCGAAATGAGGGCAAGACCGGCAAGCAGTTCCAACCATGGGAGCACGATCGCAACCGGATTCACCAGAAAACCCGGCAGGATGCGATAGTTCCATACCATCTCTGCAAACCCGGGCGGGTCGGCGATTTTCGCCCAGGAAGAATAGACAAAGACCAGCCCCAGAGCGATCCGGACGAGGAGGGATATCCAGCGGGAATCCAGAAGTCGGATCATCGTTGTTTCCCCCATGTGATCGGCCATCCCTTGCTCTGCCATGTCGGAAACCCGTCCTTGTCGACATAAACATTAAAGAATGTGGCCTGTGCCAGCTTCACGGCGAGCCGGCCGGCGTCCTCACAGTTGCCCCCCGAACAGTAGACCACAATCACCGCATCAGATTTAATCCCCTTCGCCTGAAGCGCCGAAACCTGGTCGTCCGCACCATGCTCCCAAACCGGTATTGAGATCGCGTTCCTGATATGGCCCTGTTCGTAAACATTGCTCCGCCGGGCATCGATGAAAATGGCGCCGGCACGATGCAGGCGCAACGCAACCTCGTCGGTAATCTCCAGGTACAGGAGGGCCGGGTCCTTTGGCGGCGCCTCCACTCGCAGAATCCACGAGACCTTTCGCGCTTCGGGACGAAAGGAGTTTGTGCCTGCTCCCACGAAAATGGCGGCGATAAGTACAGCCGCAGCCTCAGCCGGAATCCTCTTCCAGTTCACCGGATGCTCCCTTGGAGATACCAAAATACAATCCGCCACGAATCGCACTTGCACGAATCGTGAAGTCACCAAATTCCTGGCTGCTCTATAATCGGCCCGAAACCATGATCCCCCGTCGCATTTGACCAAGGTAATATTAGATGTAAATACCATATAAGTGTTATTTTATTTTTGCAGCCGCGCTCTGTCCTTTGCCATAGCTTCAGGACTCGCCGGTTACTTCGAGAAACCAACTGACCGCGAGCAGTTTCTCGACAAAATCAATGAAATCCTGAGCGCCCGCGCGGTGTGCACACGCATATAGACATCAGTAATAGATGTAACTTGCATCTGTCTCGACCAGCGGCATAATATACCTGAAAAAACCTTCGTTAGGAGGTGAACAGTGCCCAGCAGACTTTGCCGGCGGCATGGACGCGCTTACCCGTGCACCTGTGCCATGGGAAACCTGTCACGATTTGTCGAACCTATCGTTCTGCTTCTTCTCAAGAAGAAAGGCCATTCCTACGGCTACGATCTGGCAGGCGCACTGCAAGAGCATGCTCTAACCGACGCGAAAATCGAACGTGCGGCCCTGTACCGCACTCTGCGCCAACTGGAAAGAAACGGCAACGTCGTTTCGGAATGGGACGTCGAAACCGGCGGCCCTGCGCGTCGCGTTTACAAGCTCACTCCGAACGGTGAGAAGCACCTGGATGAATGGGCCACAGTTCTGGAGCATGTCTCCAGGTCGATGACCCGCTTCGTCAAGACAGCTCACGCACTCAAGACCGGCAGGCCAGCCCGCGCGGCAAAGACGAGCTGAGACCGCCGCATCCTCTGTAAGGACGGCTTAGTTCGCCCTCACTTCGATGCGTCCTCCGAACGATGACCGCGATGAAAGCGGTTGTCGGCAACTTGCCGGTCGACCCTGTGTTCGTCCACCCAGCCGGCAGCTGATTGGACATAGGCATCAAGAACAGGCACAGACGGCTTGATGTCCAGGAGCGGTGTGCCGTCCAGGATGTCGAGATCAGGTACACGGAGCAGCCCTCCCTGCCTGCCGAGCAGGCGGACGGCCGACATCCCGATCGGGTTTGGCTGTCACGGCGAGCGTGTTGCGAAAAGACCATGTTCCCGAGTGTCCCAGTAGGGTCGCACGCGTTCAATTGGAATGGCGGAAAAGTAGTTTCAGTATTGACTTGATCCCCGGTTCCAACCAAGGTAGAAAAGTAGCGCCTCCGCTGATTGAATCTGAAGTGCTGTGCCAAAATCTATCCTGTGGTTCGCGCCAGCCTTTTTGCTCGCGGCTGGTTCGCAAGCGCCGGCCCGCGCGCAGGAAAAACGCGTTTTCGAGTTTGAGATCTTCGGCGGGCCAAGTTTTGCCGGCGAACGCACCTGCGCGACACCAGCAACCTCCGGCTGACAACAGGTCACCTGGCCGGTCGGCTTGCGATATGCGTTTGGGTATCGGGTCGGCGGACGCCTGGTGGAAAACCTCTGGCGGCATTGGGGCATGACTTAGGAATACGGCTTTTCCAATCAACCCGCGACTTTTTCGGGCCTGACTGAGATTACTTCCACTCTCAACCTCGGCCATTCGATACACCGGTTTTCATTGGCGGCCCTTTACTATCTGGCAGGCCCATTGCATCGTTTGCGTCCCCACGCGTTCGCAGGCCCGGGCCTTGCACTCTTCCAGGTGCACGAGGATGCACGGACTTTCGCGGCCCAAAAGAACATCTCTCTGACCTCCTCCTGGAAGTTCACGATGACCTGGGGCGTAAGTGTGAAGTACATGAATCTGGATCGGGTGGGAGTCGGCTTCCGGTTCGGTGATGCGCTCTCCAGGTTGCCCGCATACGGTTTGCCGTCGACCAAAGGGCAGTTTTCCGCGGGTTTTCGCCCGGAAGGTTTTTTCACAACTGGCAAATAGGAATGAGTTTCATTTGTCGATGGGAACGGTAGCTGCGCGAATTGCGCCGGAGATGTGGTCTTGACTTGAGAAGCGCCAAGTTCTGGAGATGCGCCCTGAAGGAGCTTTTTATGGTTTTAGGGATCCGGACGCTGGTTGAGGACACGGTTGAAAAGCCGGATTTGATCTGGGAGCACGGCCTGTCGCTTTTGAGCTCGACCCCTGACGGAGACATCCTGTTTGACACGGGGCAAGGCGCCGCGTTGGTCCGGAATACCGTCCGGATGGGAGTTGATTGGAAGAGGGTCACAAGCATTGTTCTGAGTCACGGGCATTATGATCACACTGATGGCCTGGCCAGCGTGCTGGCTGAGACTGGCGCCAGACCCGTTTTCGCGCATCCATCGGCGTTCGCGCCCAAGCACTCAAGAATGACGGGCGAATTGCGATCCATCGGCATGCCGGCCAGCCGCGAAACACTGGAGGGCGCAGGCATGCAGTTGCGGACCTACACGGAGCCCGTGGAGATCGCGCCCGGAGTGCTTGCCACCGGGCCCGATCCCCCGCGTGACCGGCTTCGAGCAGGTGCCGCCTCACTTTCTAACTCTTCCCACAGAGAAATCCGATCTTGTGCCCGCCTTGCTGGAAGACGATCAAGCGCTGATTCTCGGCTCCCGCAGCGCCCCTGTCGTGGTACTGGGCTGTGCTCATGCAGGCATTGTAAACACGTTGCTGTACGCAGCGGAACTGGCAGGAACGAGCCGCTTTTCCCTGGTGATTGGGGGGACGCATCTGATCGATGCCGATGAAATGCGCGGCCGCAGAGGACTCTGGAGGCGCTGCGCCAGTTCGAGATCACTAAAATCTCCCCGTGCCACTGCACCGGCCTGTGCGGACAGTTCGCCCTGTGGGAGAACTTCGGCGCGGCATTCCACGCAAACCACACCGGGGATCGGATCGAATGCGCCGATTAGGAAGTTTGATTAGCGGTTTGGGAGCGAGGTCCGGATGAATATTCTCGGGCTTAATTGCCAGCAGGAGCCACTGGAGCAATTTTCTCCTGCATGAATGGAATGATCTTGTTTTCGGCCGCTTGCATGGATTGATTCAATCGTTAGTGATGGCTACGGGCTCGGTACACCCCAAGGCCGGCTTGAGTGTTTTATGAAGAATGCTCCCGATGTCCATCGATCCTAGGTCTAGTTGGGCCGCACTGACAGGTGCTCTCCTTGAGCTATTCGTCAGGAAGCAAGAACTCTCATTGACAAACCTGGGTTGAACCGTTTATGTTGGTATTGTATTAATAATCATTATCAATAAGGTACTACCCCAATGAAAGGTAAAAAGCCAGCCCAGCATCAGGAGCAGGTCAGAATGCTCTGCCGGCGTTGGACCATGCCTCGTGAGGAGATTTTCAAAGTCCTTATGCAGAGACGTCGGCAGCATCTTAGCGTGAAGGAGATCTACTCCTTGCTTCAGCCTGCCGATCACGAAATTGGGATCGCGACCATCTACCGCACCCTCGACCTGTTGGATAAGGCCGGTCTGCTCCGAAAAATCCAGTGCCGGGGCGGCCAGGTGCGATACCAGTACAAACGAAGCGATCAGTGCGATCCCCAGTACCATCTGATTTGCACGGTCTGCGGCAAGATCCTGAATTATCGGGATTTCGAGACCGATGAACTGGATCTCGTCTGCAAAACCGAGGAAATCCTCGAGCAAAAGTCCGGGTTCCTCATCAGGGAGCACAACATTGAATTCTTTGGGCTCTGCAAAAAATGCCGGCCCGATGGGGCGAGAATTCTGTCAAGCAGAGATTTTAATAAGTCTGCGTCTGAAAAATGCCCCGCAGGGCACGAGGCACAGTCTGTCCCCAGGAAGGAGATCACATGAGAATTGCTATCGCCACGGATCAGGACTTTGTTGCATCCGGTTTCGGCTGTTGTCCGGCGTGCACGATCGTGGATTTCGAAGAGGGAAACATCCGCGAAACGTTCATCATCCCAAACCCGGGAGCCAAGCATGAATACTGGGCTGAACTCTTCTGCCGGAACTCGATCAAGCACCTGATTGTCGGGAAAATCGGGGCGCACGCAAGGTCGGTAATGAACTGGTGGGGGATCGAGGTCATGGCCGGAGTCCAGGGCCCGATTGACGACGTCGTCCATCGGTTCGCGCGTGGAGAACTCCGGTCCGAAGCGCAATCCGGCTCCGGAGATTGCGGCTCCATTTCTGCCACAGCATGACTCGGCCGCCCAAGAACCGGATTGGCCTGCCATCATCTCGGATCCTGTACACGCAGAGTTACACAAGATTGAGGTCTAACCATGGAACAATTGATCTTTTTGGATAATGCAGCAACGACTTTTCCGAAACCGGAATCTGTCTATGCCTTTATGGACCAATTCTATCGCCGCGCCGGCGTCAACCCGGGACGTTCCGGCTACGATCTATGCATGGAGGCGGGAGAATTGCTGGATAACACGAGGAGACTTCTGGCTCGGTTCTTTAATGGCAGCGATTTCAACAGGCTTTGCTTCACCTACAACGCTACCGATGCGCTCAACCTGATCATATTTGGCATGCTGGCGGAAGGAGATCACGCGATCACGACCACGCTTGAACACAATTCGGTGCTACGGCCCTTATACCACCTTTCTCAATATGGCGGTGTCGAAGTGGATCATGTTCCCTTCGACAGTGCGGGCTTTATCGATCCGGAGGAGATCCGCAGCCGCTTCCGTTCGAACACGCGGCTGGTAATTGTCAACCACGGTTCCAACGTGATCGGGACGGTCCAACCGATCCGGGAAATCGGACGTCATTGCCGGGAACATGGTATACACTTTGCTGTCGACGCTTCTCAAACCGCGGGCCATCTGGCAATCGACGTTGAGAAGGACAACGTGGATTTGCTCGCCTTCACCGGCCACAAATCCTTGCTCGGCCCCACCGGAATCGGCGGCGTGTACGTCCGGGAAGGGGTTTCCATCCGGCAGACCCGTGCCGGAGGGACAGGTGTCCGTTCGGCAGAACGCCTGCACCTTGAAGATTATCCTTTTCGTCTGGAGTACGGCACGCCGAACATTTTGGGTGCTGCAGGACTTCATGCGGGAGTGGGTTGGATTCTGGAGAGAGGAATTGAGACAATCCATGGACAGGAAATGGCATTGACGTCCCAGTTAAGGGAGGGGTTGGAGCAGATCGAGGGGGTTCGCCTTTACTGCCAGAACAGCCTCAAAAACCACCTGTCCGTCATGAGCTTCAACGTCGAAGGTTTAGAGGCCGGAGAGACCGGAACGATGCTTGATGTCGACTATGGCATCGCCTGCCGCACGGGCCTTCATTGTGCCCCTTTGGTACACGAGCAGCTGGGGACATCAAAGATCAAGGGCTCGGTCCGTTTCGGTATCGGCCCCTTTAACACCGAAGACCATATAAGTGCGGCCGTGAAGGCCGTGGCCGACATTGCTGCCATGAACAAAAGCAGGCGTAAGCTACGCGCCGCGGTTCCAAGGGCGTTCGAGCCGATGGAAAGCGCGATCGTCCCAGAAATGCCCGAAATGGAAGTCAAGAGTAGGATGTAGCGCAGACCAGCGCTTATCACTCGCACGAATCGAAGAGTTTTCAATCTCACGCCAAATCATGTAACAATCAGAAAGAACGGAAGGGTTTATTCTAGACAGATGACGATTGTTCTGTATGTTGCTGTTTATTCTGCCGCGGTTGTTTTTATCCTCGCGTGCATTGCCCGCATCGCAATGTATGCGAAAGCGCCTATTCATCTGCGCTGGGAGCTTTATCCGGTCCCCCATGAAGCCCCCGATCGAGTGAAACATGGCGGCTCGCGTTTCGAGGAGGTCGACTGGTGGACGAAACCGGGCCACTTCGGACTTATGAGCCAGCTCAAGTTCATGATCCCGGAGATGCTCTTCCTCAAGGGCTTGTTTGAATTCAACCGCAAGCTGTGGCTGCGTTCCTTCCCCTTCCACTTTGGATTGTACCTGCTCGCCGGCACCATAGGGCTGCTGATAACAGGCGCAATCTTCTCGATCAGGGCGCCTTCCCCTGCGATTACTGCCCTTGTGAGCACCATTCAATGGGTCTATCCCCTGACGGGATCAGCCGGACTCGTCCTCGCCATTCTGGGTGCAATCGGCCTGCTGATGCGCCGCATGACCGACGAAAGTCTCAAGATCTACACGACGCCGGGGGATGTTTTTAATCTGCTCTTTTTTATTGTCACGTTTGGCGTGTTGTCGGCCGCCATCCTTTCTTTGCCTTCCTCTGCACCCGGCATGCTCGCGATCACCGAAGGCGCGCTGACCCTGGACTCTACGCTGGAAATTCCCGGCCTGCTTGCCACAGGATTGTTTCTTGCCGCCCTGCTCATCGCGTATATTCCTCTGACCCATATGTCGCATTTCATCGCCAAATATTTCACCTACCACTCGGTACGGTGGGACGACGCGCCCAATCCCAAGGGTGGAAAGCTCGAAGCTCGATTGGCAGAATATCTGACGTACAGGCCGACCTGGTCGGCAGCACATCTGGGCGCGGACGGCAAGAGGACATGGGCGCAGGTTGCTGCCGGTAAACCGGCGCCGGAGGTTAAGAAGTGAAAGGCAAGCTCAAGCTCAGTGACATGTCCCGGCCGGATAGGACGCCGCTGGCACACCTGGAAAACGAGGACCTCAAGCCGCTGCCGCACCCCTTTTCCAAACCGGCGCAGGATCACGCCTGGGCGCCGCTCCCGGAGCAGATCAAGTCAAAGTACGAATGCATATTGGACGACACCTGTGCGGTCAACGTCCCGCAGCCGAAGACCAGGGAGGAGGAGAATGAGCTGGTCGGGAAATTCATCTCTGGCCTGGAAAAACTCTTCACCAAAGAGAATAACTGGACCTTCCTTCAGCCCCTTCTTCTCACGATGGAGCACTGCACCAGGTGCCAGACATGTTCGGAGGCCTGTCACATCTTCGAGGCGAGCGGCAACCATGAGCTCTACCGGCCGACTTTCCGCTCCGAGATCATGCGCAGGCTCTATCACAAACACGTCAAACGCGGCGGCCTGCTTTCAGCCTGGCAGAATGGTGACATTGTGCTCAATTGGCCTCTGGTCGCCCGTCTGGTCGAGCTTGCTTATCGCTGTAATCTCTGCCGGCGTTGCGCCCAGACCTGCCCCATCGGGGTCGACAATGGCCTGGTCGCACACGAATTGAGGAAGCTATTCAGCCAGGAAATGGGGATCGCCGCGAAGGAAATCCACGATAACGGCTCCATGCTTCAGCTCAAGGTGGGCTCATCGACGGGAATGAATGCCGTCGTGGTCAAAGACAACATCGAGTTCATCGACGAGGACATGACGGAAAAGACCGGCTTGGAGGTGAAGACGCCCTGGGACGTCGAGGGCGCCGATGTGCTCCTGATTCACAATGCCGGGGAGATCATGACCTGGCCCGAGAATCCCGGCGCTTTCGCCTTGATACTCAACGCAGCCGGGATCCGCTGGACGCTCTCTTCCGAGATCGCGGGTTACGATGCCATTAATTACGGGCTTTGGTACGACGATGCGCAATTCGCTCGCGTTGCCGTCAAGCACGCCGAAGCTGCGCGCAAACTGGGCGTCAAAAAGATCGTGCTGGGCGAATGCGGTCATGCGCACAAGGCGCTCTCGGTCACTGCCGACCGCGTGCTGACGGGAGATCTGAACATCCCGCGCGAAAGCTCGATGGCGCTCCTGCACGACATCGTGATGAGCGGCCGTATCCGGCTGGACCCGAGCCGCAACGATTTCCCGGTCACGCTGCACGATCCCTGCAACATGGTGCGGCTCATGGGGGTGGTGGAGCCGCAGCGCGCAATTATTCGCAAGATCTGTCCGCAATTCAGGGAGATGACGCCGCATGGCGTGGACAATTATTGCTGCGGTGGCGGCAGCGGGTTTGCGATCATGAGCGGCAACAATTTCCCAGACTGGCGCTTCCACGTCTCCGGCCGGAAGAAACTCGAACAGATCCTGAACGCCTTCTCTGATTGTATGGATCCGTCGATTCCGAAGTACGTCTGCGCCCCCTGTAGCAACTGCAAGGGGCAAATCCGCGACCTGCTGGCCTATTATGATCTTTGGGATAACCACAGGATACTCTACGGCGGTCTGGTCGAGCTCATTGCCAACGCCATGGTAGATGCGAAGGCAGGATTCATCGAATGGGAGTGGCACTGAGATGATCATCTGTCGGCAACGCCCACTTTGACCCACCAATGATTTGTGATGATTTGCAGTACGTTCCCGGAAGGACGAAAAAATGGGTTCCCTTTGTGCGGCAACAGGCTTATCCTCGGCGCGATTCCGACCGGTTCGAAATCACCAATCGGGTCAGACGAAGGGGGCTGCTATGAAAAGAGGAAAACTCCAATTCTGGTTTCTGATTGCACTTCTGGCGAGCGTCCTGGGATTGCGCGCCCGCGATACCGGCGAACCGATCAAGTTCGCACACCTGGCTCATGTCGCAAACGACGGGCGCATCGCATTCACCTATCATGATGACGTATGGGTCGCCGACGCCGACGGATCGAACGGACATCGGCTCACGGCTCACGTCGCCAACGATTTCAGCCCCCGTTTCTCCCCGGATGGCAAATGGGTCGCGTTTACCAGCAATCGCAGCGGAAACAACGACGTCTATTTGATTCCGTCGACGGGCGGGGAACCGCGCCAGCTCACCTACTACTCCGGGGACGATCAGGCCTTGTATTGGACCCCCGACGGGAAATCCATCATCATCTCGAGCAATCGCGGATCCAACGCCTACGGATCGCCGCTGTATCGCCTGCCCATTGACGGCAGCGTGCCGGTGCCGCTCGACATGGGCACCGCCCGTCTCGGCATGATGAAGCAGGACGGCGCCCAGATTGCCTATAATCGCGCGCTGGCTTCCACCGGCGTCTGGCGCAAGGCCTTCCGCGGCAACTCTGCTCCCGGGATTACCGTCATGGACATCAAGACGGGAGAGATTGCCGAAATCACGAACGCGGACATGCGCAATTACCGAACCCATGTGAATGATGTCTACCCCATGTGGGGCGCGGACGGGATGATCTACTTCGCTTCGGAACGGGATGGTACCTACAACATCTGGAAAATTACGCCGAAAGGCGCCAACCCGCAGCAGGTGACGCACTTCAAAGAGGGGGGCGTTTTTTATCCGTCGATCTCCCCGGACGGCAAGAAGATCATCTTCCAGAACGATTTTGATCTGTATACCCTCGATCTTCCGAATGGCGCCCCCAAAAAGATCTCGATCCCGCTCGCCTTCGATCCGAAGGAAAGCGACATCGAGGTAGTCACTTCCGATAGCCGTGCCGATGGCTTCGGCCCGTCGCCGAACGGGGAGTATGTGGCGGTCGACTTCCACGGGAATATCGAAATCGTGCCCAGCGAGCAGGGAATCGGCGAGAAGACTCCGGTGGCCACATCCCCCTGGCGCGAGACCTCCGCAAGGTATTCGCCTGATGGCAAGAAGATCGCCTATATATCGGATGAATCGGGCGATCAGGAGGTGTGGATCTACGAGCTGGCGTCCGGCGCACGCCAGCGGTTGACGAGCCAGCCATCGGAGAAAGCGAACGTGGTCTGGTCCGCCGATTCACAGAGACTCTGCTTCACCGGCAACAACCGGATCTGGGAAATCGATTTCGCGAAGGGCCAGCCGCAACCCCAAGAGCTGTCGTATAACGTCGCGGGAGGATTCAATATCCAGCAGTACTCCGCCGAAGGAACATGGCTGGTTTACAGTCGCCGCGACGAAGACCAGAATTCCGAGATCTACCTCTATGACATCCACGGCAAGAAGGAATACAACATCACGCAGAACCCGAACAGCGAATCGAGCGCTGCGCTGACGCCGGACGGGAAGACCGTCGTTTTTACCTCCAATCGCGACGGCGCGATGAATCACCTCTTTGCCGTGTCGCTCAGCCGGCTCACCGAGGATCCGAATGATCCGCTTGTGCGCGAACGCATCCGCCGCGCGACGGCGTCGAGTGGGGGGCGTGGCGGACGCGGTGGCGGCGGCACGGCCGGCGACGTTTCCACCCCGGCACCGGCGGCAGCGCCGCCCGGCCCGATCGATTTGAACGGCATTGAAAAGCGCGCCATCCAGCTTACTCGCGGCAGCTCACCTGTCAGCGGATTCTTCCTCTCGACCGACGGCCGCACCATCTATTATGTGATCGGCGGTGGTGGCGGTCGTGGGGGCGTTCCCGTTCCTGCTCCCGGCCGCGGAGCCGCGGCGGCGGCAGGCGCGGAAAGTCAGAATACCGGTTTGTTCGCCATGGGCATCGACGGGCGTGACAGCCGTCGTATCGCATCAGGATCGTTCCCGGGCATGACACCGACTGCTGACCGGCGATCCATTTTCTTCCGTGCCGCGGCCGCGCGCACGGCGGCGGATGAACCTGCGGGTCGCGGCGCCGGCGCTCAGGGCCAGGAGGTCCACCGCATTGTTCTGGCATCGCCACAGCGCGAGGATCGCGTCGCTTTCTCGCTCGAGTTTCGAATCGACCGCCATGCCGAGTGGAAACAGATGTTCGAAGAAACATGGCGGGTCATGAAGTATCGTTACTATAACCCGGCGATGAACGGCTATGACTGGGCTGCGATCAAGGCAAAATACGAGCCGCTGCTGGCCTATGCGGGATCCAACGAGGATGTGTACGATCTCGGGAATGCCATGATCGGCGAGATGAGCAGCTCGCACACCGGGGTGAGCGGCCCGCCGACGCGTACGATGCCGCGGCTGTACACGACGCGTTTCCTGGGCTTTGAAATGGAACCAGCGGATGGCAGGTATCGCATCAATCACATCTATCGCGACGGTCCGGCCGACAAAGAATGGCTGGACCTCAAGGCGGGGGACTACGTGCTGGCCATCGGCGGTCAGGATCTCAAGGCCGGCGATAACTACTGGAAAGTTCTGAGCACGACCGCCGACGATTACATCCCGGTGAAGGTATCGAAGACGCCGGTCGGCGATGGCGCGCGCATTGTCCGCATTGCGAGTGTCACCAGTCTCAGCAACATCAAATACGATGAGTTTGTCGCGAACAACCGCGATATCGTCGACAAGGCAACGAACGGGCAGATTGCGTATGTTCACATCCGTTCCATGGACCAGGCATCGCTGGAGCGCTTCCAGAATGACATTAACCGTTACTGGAACAAGAAGGGAATCATCATCGATGTCAGGTTCAACACCGGTGGAAACATCGACGAACCGTTGCTCGACATCATCGAGCGCAGGCCATACATGTTTACGAATTCCCGCGGCGGCGCCCCCACCTGGGGACGGCGCCCGCAACAGGCGATTGCAGGACCGAAGGTGATGATGATCAATCAGCGGTCCTTCTCCGACGGGGAAGCGACGCCGATGGGATTCCGAACCCTCGGGCTGGGCCGGATCGTGGGCACGCCTACCGCGGGCGGCGTTATTTGGACCGGCAGCTACCCGCTCATCAACGGTGGGTCGGTGCGCACACCGAGCCAGCTCGCCGTTACCTATGATCCGACGAAGCCGAACAATTACGGGATTAACCTCGAAAACTACGGCGTGCCTCCCGACGTATGGATGCAGAACACACCTGCCGACGAGGTCAAGGGTGTAGACCACGAACTCCAGGCAGCCATCGAAGAGGTCATGCGGATGCTCAAGGCGGGGCCCGCGGTCACAACGGGCTCCTAGCTCATTGAGGTGACTACCAGGCTCGGCTGGGGGATGTACAGCGTCTGAAGATTCCGGGGCTAACAGACAGGCGTATTTGTCGAGCACCGAAGGTGCGGCACTGATTTTACACGTTTTTCAGCACTTCCCTGACCCTTTCTGCCAGCATCTGGGAAGTGAAAGGTTTTTGCAGGAACGCCACGCCTTCATCGAGGACGCCGTGGTGGACAATCACGTCGGCGGTGTATCCCGACATGAACAGGCATTTCAGACCAGGTCGACTGGCCGCCAACCGCTGTTTCAACTCCTTGCCATCCATGCCCGGCATGACCACGTCGGTGATCAAGAGGTGAATCGTTCCTTGATGCCGTGCGGCCAGGGCGATCGCTTCTTCCGGCGCTTGGGCGGCCAGCACCATGTAGCCTTGCTGTTCCAGAATGTGTTGGCCAATGTTCAGGATCTGTTCTTCATCTTCCACCAGCAGCAGTGTCTCCGTGCCGCGCGAGGAGCGCGCATCCTCCGGCTGCTCCACGGTTTTTACATCGTCTTCGGCCCTCGGGAAGTAAAGCCTGAACGAGGTACCCTCGCCCGGCTCGCTTCTGACGCTAATGAAACCGTTGTTCTGTTTGACGATGCCGAAGACGGTGGCCAAGCCCAGACCCGTCCCCTTGCCTCGCTCCTTGGTGGTGAAGAAGGGCTCGAAAAGGTGTGCACGGATCTCCTCACCCATGCCCCGCCCGGAGTCGCTGACGGCCAGCATCACGTAGGCGCCAGGCACGCACCCCGAGTGGAGGTTGGCATACGATGCATCCAGGATCACGTTGGCGGTTTCGATAGTCACCTTGCCAACGCCCTCGATAGCGTCGCGGGCATTGACGGCAAGGTTGGCAAGGATCTGGTCGACCTGGCTGGGGTCCATAAGGATCGGCCACAGCCCGGCTCCTGGCACCCAGAGCAGTTGAATATCCTCCCTGATCAGGCGCTGCAGCATCTTGAGCATGCCGGAGACCGTGTCGTTGAGATCCAGAAGTTTGGGGCTGACGGTCTGCTTGCGGGCGAAAGCGAGCAACTGCCGGGTGAGGTCGGCGGAGCGCTGTGCGGATTTTTGAATCTCCTCCAGGTTCTCCCGCAACCTGCTGCCAGGTGCGGCTTCGTTCAACGAGAACTCAATGTGTCCAAGAATAACCTGGAGCATGTTGTTAAAATCGTGGGCTACGCCTCCCGCCAACCGCCCCACCGATTCCATCTTTTGAGCTTGTTGGAACTGCTCCTCCAGGCGCGTTCGTTCGAGCTCGGCTTTCTTCCGCTCGGTGATGTCGCGGGCGACGGAGAGCACCACGGGCCGGCCTTGCATTTGGTAGCTCTGTGCGCTGATTTCCACGGGAATACGTTGGCCGTCTTTGGCAACATGGATCTGCTCAAACAGCACCTTTTCACTCCGTTTCAGCATTTCCGTGATCGGACGCACATCCACCGTGGATTCGGGCGCATCCACGTCGGCGGGAGAAAGGCGGAGAAGTTCCTCTCGCGTGTAGCCCAGACGCAGACAGGCGGCGGAGTTCACTGCCAGAAATTGTCCCGGCAGATTGTCGTCGCCGATGCCGTGCACAAACACCGCATCGGTGATGCCATCGAAGAGCAGGCGATAGCGCTCCTCACTCTCCCGCACCGCCTCCTCCGCCCGCTTGGGCTCAGTGATATCGGTGCCACTGCCGCACATGCCGATGGGGTGTCCGTCCGCATCGCGGATGAGCGTGGTCCGGACCTCGACGACGATATTTCGCCCATCGTGGGAACGATTGATCACCTCGCCCTGCCATTTTCCGGCGGTCCGGGTGGCTTCGATGATCTGCTTTTGCGTCGCGCCGCGTTGCGGATCAGCACCGTAGGTTTCGACCGATGTGCCGATTAATTCCTCTCTGGATAGTTGGAGGGCGCGGCATTGGGCTTCGTTGACATAGGTGATGAGGCCCTCCAGATCGGTTGCGGTGACCGCATCACGGATTTGGTCAAGCAGCATGGCTTGATATCGGATCTGTTCTTCCGCCCGTTTACGCTCGGTAATATCGCGCGTCAATCCCAGAAGCGCCTCCACCTTTCCCTGCGGGTCCAGGAGCGGCACGGCATGAGTTTCCAGCCAGCGATGCGTTCCCTTAAAGCCGACGATCTCGAATTGAAGGCTTCCCGACTCACCGCGAAACACTTTTTCAGATAGTTCCGTGAAAGCGCCCCGGTGCTCCGGGGTCACCATGGGGCAGATCGATTTGCCGACGACCGCATCCAGAGTATCGGCTTCAATCATTGCCAGTCCTGCCGGATTCATATATCTCAGTTCGCATCGCGGACCCAGGATTTTGACGCATTCCGGCTCATTCTCGACGATGGAGCTGGTGAACGACTCACTCCGCCTCAATGCTTCCTCGGCGTGCTTGCTTTCCCGCTCGTGCCTGTCCCTTTGTTGGCGGGCGTGAAGAATGGGGGAGATGAAACCGGCCACACTCTTCAGTAAATGCAGGTGCTCATCGGAATATCCTCCCGGACGGTTTCCAACCGAGAGCACTCCAATCGTCCGGTTTTGAAAGACCACCGGGACGGTCAGGAAGTTCTTTACGGGGATATGGCCGCTGGGCACCTTGAAGTCCCGATTCGCGTAGTAAGGCTGGCGATTCCGGATGGCCCGGCCCCACAGGGTGTCACCCCAGGTGTCGGGTGGAAATACCATGGATTTTTCAGGGACCTCGCATTCCTTCCAGATGTCCCGGGTCATGCTGGGAATTACCAGATCGCCGTTATCTGCCAGGTAACCGAAGACTCCGTGTGGACTGCCCAATGCCTGCCGGACCGTGCTCAGCACTTCTTCATGCATTTCCTCGTCAGGAACGGTCAGAAACACCTGGGCGATCCGGTTATGGAGGGCAAGCTCGGTTTCTACCAACTTGCGATCCGTAATATCCTCCGCTACCGCGATATTGTGACTCGGCGGCTCGCCCTTCCGCCAGAGTGGCGATACCGTCAGGTTTACCCACACGACGCCGCCATCTTTGCGGCAGTAACGCTTTTCCCTCACGAACCCTCGTGTCTGGCCGCTGACCAGGTGCTGCAGGCTCTTCAAATCCGCCGGCAGGTCCTCGGGATGGGTTATGGTTTGGAAATCGAGCCTCTCGACCTCCTCCGAGGTGTAGCCGACGATATCGCAAAAGCGCTGATTGACCCGGACAAACCGCCCGCTGGTCGCTTCGACTTGGGCGACTCCGAAGGCCGCCTGCTCAAAGAGAGCGAGGAACAGGTCGGCGAAATCTTGAGGCTGGCTGACATGCCCGGCTGGCAGTTTCTTCCGACGAGGGCGGGTTGTCCGTCCCTTCCTGGGAACTGCGCGGTTGGTTGGATGATCGTCCATAGTACATCTCCAACTTGAAGAAGCGGGTTCAGCCGACGAGTGGGGAATGCTTCGAACTACTGGGAATAGGATAGCATGAAAATGTCCGGCAGGTTATCGAGAACGATCTGCTCACTGCAGTCTCCCATGCCCCGCGGCCGCGAAGTGGGCGCCGCACGGCGCCCAGATCCCAGGATTATTCGGTTCCAAGCCCCGTCCTGCGAGGCTGTCTCAAAACCTAGGCGCCGAAGGCGCGGAAGAGAATAGCACCGGGCATGAGCCCGGGGCTATTGCCTGATCGCCCTTACGGGGCTGTCGTTTCAACCAGCCGCATAGTTTTGAGACAGCCTCTGCGGCCGGGGCCGACTTTGCGCGTTCACAATTTTTCGAAGCAGTCCCTCATGCACCGGGGGCGCGCCCAGGTGCATGAAAATGATGTGCTCTCATCACGCTTTCCTGCGCCGCCCTTTCAGGGCTCTTGCCAGCTCGATCACCTTTTCCCAGGGCTCACGCCCTGGGCTTTCCTGCGCCACCCCTTTGGGGTTCATGCAGTGGTGAAATGCTTAGCCCTGAAAGGGCGGGACAGGACAACCCAGGGCGCAAGCCCTGGGTTGAGGTTCGGAGATCTCAAGCCCTGAAAGGGCGGCACAGAAATAAACGAGTTGATCGGCACCGTAACTGGCCCTATTTTCGAAGCGGACGTCGCGGAAACCGCAGAGGCAAAACATGAATAAACAAAAAAGTTTTCTCCGGTCTCAGTGATCTCTGTTCCGTTGAGATTTATAGCACTGAATCATGAGCTTCTTGGCGCTGCGGTGCATTTTTCGCGTGCTTCAGCCGTCAAGGTTGCGGCGCCGGTACGTGTGTCTCTATAATGCTCTCGCTTTTGCCGTTCGATATTCGCGTGACGCAATACCATGTGAGGGAATCGACATGCTCTGGTGGACATTGCAGCAGCTGAAGTCGTCAAACTGGCAGATGCGGGCAGAGGCGGCTGCACGCCTGCAGGCATCCAATCAGCGCAAAGGCGTGCCGGCGCTGATCAGGGCTTTAGATGATGACAACGCGCGGGTGCGCCTGGCAGTGATCAACGCACTTGCCGCATTCGCTCACCCTGCGGCCACGGAGCCTCTTGCGCGGGCGCTCGCGGGACTCTCGCGGCGTCCCAAGGAGACACGCACGGGCTCCGAAAGCGCTGAATATGAGGCCTTGGCTGCCGCCCTCGGCGCCCTGCAAGGCGCAGCCGTTCCTGCGCTCCTGCGCATCCTTGATTCAGACGAGAGGGAAGCGCGCCGCTGGGCCGCGCGCGCTCTTGGGCTGACGCGCGATGCGCGCGCGATCGAACCGCTGGTGAAACGCCTGGCCGACAATCGCTCCGAGGCACGCAAGGCGGCCGCGCTGGCCTTGGGAGAGATTGGGGATGCGCAGGCCATAGAGCCGCTGATCAAAACACTTGCCAACCGCGATCAAGAGACGCGGCGCGCCGCGGCTGTCGCCCTCGGGACCATCGGCAGCGATCGGGCTGTGGAGGCTTTGTGCGCCATTTCCGAGGATCCGAATGAACCGGTTCAGCTGGCGGTTGTCGAAGCTTTGCGCAAGATCGGCGGCTTGCGCGCCGGGGCTGGGCTTCGGGCGATCATCGACGGAGGCAGGAAAAATGTCCGTGAAACGGCCTCAGCTGCCTTGAGCTCCCTGAAAATCGCACCAACGACAGCCGCAGAGCGCGCGGCCGTCGCGGTTCTGACCGGAGATTTTCAGGCGGCTGCAAGGGAAGGCGAGGCGGCGGCGGGAGCGTTGATCTCGACTCTCGCTTCCAAGGACGCGGTCCGGCGGCGGCAGGCTGCGGAAACTCTCGCGCGCCTGGGGGCGCCGGGCGCGGTCGAACCATTGCTGCGGGCCTTGAGGGATCACGATCCCCTGGTCCAGGAGGCTGCAGTCAAGGCACTCGTGAGTGCCGGGCCTGCGGCGCTGGATGGACTGACGGAGCTGCTCTCCCACCATGACCCCACGGTCCAGTGCCTGGCCGCGCGCGGCCTTGGCGAGATCGGTGATTCCCGGTCGGCAGCAGCGCTTGCCGGCGCCATCGAGCAGAATCCCGTCATCACCCATGAGTACCTGGAATTGCTTGACGGGATTCGCGCCTCAGCTGCGGCTCTGGCTACGATCCTGGCAAGGAACGCTGCCGGGATCCCTCTGACAGATCTGCAGCGGCTCGCCGCCTTGCCAGATACGCAACTTCGAGACGCGCCCGAAGGCACGAATGCTCCGGCTATCGATTGCGCATCTATCCGGGAGCGTGCTCGCCAGGAACTGCGGCAACGTGGTGCCTGAGTCACGCCGGTGCGCCCTGCATGCGGCTAAGGCAGTCGCCGGATTGAGATTATCTTGATGGGTGGATTCAAAACCTGCGCATTGGCTGTTGCGGTCTGAATTTTGCGCACTACGTCCATTCTTTTGCTTACCCTGCCCATTATGCATAGGATTCAGCAGGTTTGCCACAATCAGGCTAGTCCATGCTCCTGGCGCCTTTTCAAAGCAGCCACCAAGGACGCGAATTCCTACCGATGCCGGCGAACCGATGAATGAGGGAGACTGCGATTCAGACAGTGACAAGCCCCGAAAAGGGCGGCACAGACTGTGACGCCCTTTCAGGGCTTTCATCTCCGAATGCCCACTGCCTCAGGGCTTGCGCCCTGGGCTGCAGCTGTTGGACCCCTTCGGGGTCAAAACAGCAACTGCTTCGGCTCTGCCAGCATTCAGGGACTTGTCGTCGGTTGCAGTGTCTGAATCGCAGTGAGGGAGAAGAATTCATGGCAGGGACAGGGTGATTGTACTTATAATCCAAGGCTATTATGACAAAACAACTCGTGGGACCACAGACGGATGCTCCTGCCAGGACGATCTGGCGGCGGTGGAAATGGATTGGTCTGGCGTTGTATGCAGGCGCCCTCATTTTCAATCGCTGGTTGCCCTGGCCGATCGTGCTGATCTCATATTCGTACGGTATCGTGGTTATCGCCAACCTGTTGTTCCATCTCTTCCGGTACCTGAAGAACCGCATGTTCTGGCGCGTGCGCAATCGCCTGATCGGCGCTTTTGTTTTTGTAGGCATTATTCCGCTGCTGTTGCTTGGCGGCGTGGTCTTCCTGACCGGATATGTGATGTTCGGGCAACTGGCAGGACGCTACCTGGAAGGATCTTTGCATGAGATCGAGAATCAGCTGACCGCGATCAATGCGGAACTCGGCGGCCAACTATCGCCTGTGGACGCTCAGGCAGCCTTCCGAGACCGGGCTGCCGCCATCTTTGAGGAACATGCTGGGCAATTCCCCCGCATGGCTGCGCGTCTGCTGCGAAAGAATCAGGATGGCTCGTTGCAGGTCATCTCCATATTCGATCCGCATCATCTTGAAAGTGAAGAGCCGTCGTATCCGGGCAATTCATGGATGAGCGGAACGCCGTCCTACGAAGGACTGGTGCGCGAAGGGGATGCGGTTGTTCTCATGATCAGCCTTCAGCCCGTGCCCAGATCAGATCAGCATTACCTGGTGATGTCGGTGCCATTAGACCAGTTCATCGAGGAGCGTGTTCAGCGGGAGAAGTCCATTTACTTCTCCCTCATCGGGATTGGAAGTACCAATATTCTTATCCGCAATGGCTCGGTAGAAGTGACCGTCAATGAAAAGGGCGCCGAAGTGAGCAAGCAGGATACGGAAGCCGTCAGACTCCTGGAATCACGACGCCAGGGTGACCGGAGGCGCATGGTTTCCTGGGGTGTAACCCTGAGCGGGAAGGAATATTCGACGGGAAAAACCGAGCGGGTCGGTATGGGTGTACTCCACATCCCGTTGGAGACGGTCTACCAGTACAGCGTGGGAGCCAGTGACATGCAGGGCAAGGTGTTCCTGACGATCATTTATGTCCTGGCCGGCATGTTCATTTTTACCGAACTTGTATCCCTGCTGATCGGCTTCACCATCAGCCGCAGGATCACGCGCTCCGTGCATGAAATGTATCAGGGTACTCTGGCGCTTCAGAAAGGAGATCTGCAGCACAGGATTCCCGTGCGGCGCAAAGACCAGCTGGGATTGCTGGCACACTCCTTCAACCAGATGAGCGCGTCCATTACCCGTCTGTTGGAGGAGGTTAGCGAAAAAAAGCGGCTGGAACAGGAATTGGAGATCGCCCGGGAGGTCCAGGCCACGCTTTTCCCCAAACAACTCCCTCGTCCGCGCGGCATGGCCATTTTTGGGGGATGCGAGCCTGCCCGGGTCGTAAGCGGCGACTACTATGATTTCATTCTGGAGGACGAGGCCCGGCTCGACATTGTGGTGGCCGACATCAGCGGCAAGGGTATATCCGCGGCGCTGCTGATGGCCAACCTCCAGGCGGCGATGCGCAACCAGTTGCTCTCCATCAAGCACGACAGTCCGGAAGATATCGAGCAGAGCCTGGCAGGAATCATGGCCCATCTGAATCAGCAGATCTATCTCAACAGCCCGGCGGAAAAGTATGCCACCTTATTCCTAAGCCGTTACGATGCCGAGACTCGCCGCCTGTGTTACTGCAATGCGGGGCATCTGCCGCCGATCCTGCTGACCGAACAGGGCGCGCAAATGTTGGCGCCTACAGGCATGGTGGTCGGGCTTTTGCCCAACGCCAGCTACCAGGCCAAATCCGTGGAACTGGCCCCGGGGTCGCTGCTGGCCATATTTACCGATGGCGTCACCGAAGCGGTAAACAAGGACGATGAGGAATACGGTGAACAACGGCTCCTCGAAGCGTTGCAGCAGGTGCGGGCGCGCACGCCTGAGGGGGTCTACAAGTTTGTCATCGAGGGCATCCGCTCCTGGCAGGGCGATCTGCCGCAGCACGACGACATCACTCTGATTGTAGCCAAAGCGGAATAGCCGGGCCAGGAGCTCGGCTTAACCGTGACATATCGACGCGCGCGAAAGTGAGCGCCGTGCGGCGCACGGCGCTCCGTAATCTGGAATACCTTGATTTTTGACCCCGCCCGGCAGCCGGGGCCTACCGGGTTGGTCGGCCTAATTCAATGGCAGTGCAGGGCGGGAAGATTTTTCCCGATGCGCTGCTGCTTCCCCGGGCCATTCGACCGGGCGCCCCGTGCGCTTATCCGTCGGCATCTGCGCATCGACGGCCTTCAGATGGCGTGTCAGCAAATCTGCGAGCTGGCGGACACGATCGGGATAATTCCCGGCGCAGGACAAATAATTCCCTAGGGTCTGGCGCATGTTCCCGCTTCGGCATAGCATAGTTTGTTATCCTGAATCTTGTGAATGGAACCACAATCTGGTGGAGAGCAAAACAAGGAGGTCGCAATGGCAACACGAAAGGCCGAAGCAGTCTGGGAAGGCGGCTTGATGGATGGCAATGGCAGGATGAAGCTCGGGAGCGGATCTTTTGAAGGCAACTACTCTTTTCGCACCCGTTTTGAAGCGGAAAAGGGAACCAATCCCGAGGAGTTGATTGGAGCTGCGCATGCTGGTTGCTTTTCCATGGCACTTTCGGCTGGATTGAACAAGGCAGGGTACAAGCCCAAGACAATTCACACCACGGCTACCGTGCATCTGGAAAAAGTCGGCGAAGGATTCAGCATTACCAGGATCGAACTTAACACCACAGCATCAGTCCCGGGGATTGATGCAGCAATTTTCAAAGACCAGGCCGAAATGGCCAAGGTCGGCTGCCCGGTATCCAAGGCACTGGCAGGCAGCCAGATTTTTCTCAATGCGAAGCTGATCTAGCTTGCCTTCTTCCATTGCCTTGATCATGCTGCTGAGGGTGAGGCTCCGGGCCAAGCTTCCCTTTTGAGAGAGCAACTCCCTTGTGAACTGTTCGGCTAACATCCTGAGCTTGCTCAGTACCGCTGCCGGACGGATCGTTGCTAGTTCTTCGAGCTTGGTCAACTCCTCAACCGCCGACAAAATAACTCTCTTGGCGCGATCCGCATGCTGACTACCACCAATTTGCAACACCCGATTCCTTAAGTGCTCCACATCCGACCATTGAGATGATCTCTCCGTAGCTTCACGGTCATTCTTATGATGAATTGCCAGGATTGGCTTTGTAGACGCCTCCCGCTCGTCGTGCTGTCGCATTATCGCGTCCAAGGCGCGGACACAGTGGCCAATACGCGACTGGTTGCAGTCGATAGGAAAGCCCCAACGGGCTTCGCAGACACTGCCATGCCTGTTTCGTTCTCCGACGAACACGATTGTTTCCGTAGTCATGTCTCTGGAGAAGCCTCGGCTTGCGGTGATCTGTTCCCCGGTAGTGGAGGGGAATTTTAGCCCATTCGACCCAACAAAGGCATGTGCCTGCTTAAATGAATGGGTCGTAATAGATCTACTTCCAAACCCACCCATTGGATGCGCCATTCGTCCTCCTGTCACGGTCGTGGGAAGACCTCCAGAATCCGGTTCGTTGGCGTTCTTCTCAGTTTCTGGATTGGTAAGTGGGTTATATCGACTAGGCCAGTATTGCCTCGGTGTTTGCGGTGCGTTGGCTAATCTGGAGGCCAGCTAGTCCGGCATTGCATTCCGTTATTTGCGTGTGTTAGCGTGCCATCTATGAATCGCCTTATGCCAAAAGTATTCCTGTTTGGGCTCCTGGTCATCCCATGCGCCGGCTGGGCGCAACCCACCCCACCCGATCCGAAGCGGGCGACGGAGTTTGTCGCCGAGTCGGCGGCCGGATTGAAGGCCCTCCAAACCTGGTACGTAGAGGAAACGGGTTTATGGAAAACGACGGGTTGGTGGAACGCAGCCAACGCGCTGACCGTCCTGGTAGATTACTCGAAGTTGAGCGACACTCCGGATTTCCGACCCACCATCGCGAATACGTTCGAACGCAATTCCCAGAAGCACTTTCTAAATGAATACTACGACGATGAAGGCTGGTGGGCGCTAGGCTGGGCAGGCGCTTACGAGCTATCGCACGATGCGCGCTATCTCGAAATGGCGGAACTGATCTTTGCCGATATGGCGGCGGGTTGGGATGACACCTGCGGCGGTGGCATCTGGTGGAAAAAGCCCAAGCAGTATAAGAATGCCATAGCCAACGAGTTGTTCCTTTCCGTGGCCGCAAAGCTGGCGAATCTTGAACAAGACGCACAGAAACGGGCCACATACTTGGAGTGGGCGCAACGGGAATGGAAGTGGTTTGCGGCATCCGGCATGATCAATTCGGAAAACCTGGTGAACGACGGGTTGGATTCCGCATGCCACAATAACCATCGAACCACCTGGACCTATAATCAGGGCGTGATCTTAGGCGGTCTAAGCGCGCTGGCAAAACAATCCGGCGATACGAAGCCCCTGGAGGTCGCGCAGTCCATCGCGTTGGCGGCGATGGCGCGGCTGACGGACCTGGATGGCATACTCCATGATCCCTGCGAGCCCGGCCGCTGTGGGAACGATGCAGTGCAGTTCAAAGGCATTTTCTCGCGTAATCTGGCAGTGCTGAACTCGGCGACTCCGCTGCCGGGGTTCCGCACCTTTTTGCGGAAGAATGCCGAGAGTATCTGGAAGAATCGTGACGCAGATAGCCGGTTTGGGGTCGTGTGGTCCGGGCCTTCCGATGTGAAGAACGCCGCGACCCAGGTTTCCGCCCTGGACGCCCTTGTGGCCGCCGCCGAAGCGGAGGGCGCCGCCGCCAAGAAGTAGGCCGTATTTCTAGCAGGCGTTTGTTGGGGAAACGGGGGACGTCACCTATTTTGCGCTTCCTGAGATCCGGATTGCATCTTCCAAACCGCAAGATGGGTGAGTGCCCTCGGTTTTACGATGGATTTCTCCCCTCGCAGCCTGCCTCCGACCGATGATGAATATCAACCTTTCCTAAAGTTGTTTGCCCTTAGTTTGCCTTGTGCACACTTCGCGTATTTCGAGGTGGAAATCGGGAGGCGATTTGGTGTTCGCAAGCTCTTGCCGGACGCGGGGCTTGGTTGGTGCCGAGGGCGGGAATCGAACCCGCACGCCCCTTGCGAGGCCCAGGATTTTAAGTCGTAGAGCCAAAACCCGCAAATTGCTGTAAAGAAAGAGATAATAAACCACTTATCCATTTCCCTACTTTGGGTATTGTAGGGTAATTGCCGATCATTTCCGACCCTCGCGGGCAAAGTCACGGGCAAAGTAAAAGCACTCCAAATATCTAATATCCTATGTTGGTGAAGCGCATCTAGCCATTGATGGGGCATACCCCTGAGAAGTCCTGAATAAATAAATCTGCGCGAGTGAACGCCGCCACGGCATAGTTTTCCAGATGCCCGTTTCAGGCCAACTGACCCGTTTTCCAGACCTGGATGTCCCAACAAGTACTGTGGATTCAGCTACCCCAAGCTAAGGCGGCCGATTATCAATGGCGGCGACTTCAGATGCTTCCGATCGCAGGGTGCGCATTGCCAGTGGAGGGATTCTCCATGATCGGCAAGACGCTGGGCCGCTATTGCATACTTGAAAAGATTGGCCAGGGCCGGCATGGGAGAGGTTTTTCTGGCCGTGCCGGTTGACAATGAATTACGGCAACAACCTCAAAGCCGCTTTTGAAATTGAGGGCTGTTGAATCCAGGGACGTTCACCTCGTTTCCTGTTTTGGCGAACGGAGCGTATAACCCGAATCCTAAGATAGGTGAACGACGTGGACGTCCCGGAACTTCAAAGCAACGCCTTTGTTGGGGCTTCACGATCAGGAATGATTTTCAGTACTGCCGGCGTGAACTGGGTCAGTTTCGTTCGATCGAAACGATGGCGCTAGGCATGAACCATCGCTGCGACTTTTCATCGAAGAACCCCTTGGCCGCCAGCCGTTCCGCGAGAGATTCCAGCGGCTCGTCCGTGCCAAAGTAGAAATATTCATAGTGAAGGGAGTCTTGCATGATCCCCTTAAGCCACACGCTATGGACAAGGACCTTAAGGTGGTTCATATTGACTTCCGGGCTGAGGTTAAGAATGCAATGCAGCTTTAAGGACCGGACCGAGCAACTTCCTCGGCCATCCTTTAAGCACCATGAATCGGAGTGTAACGCAAAGTCGCCAGGACGCGAAGGGAAGAGTCAATATCCTATGGCTTTGCCGCGACGCCGGGGCCGGTTGTGCCCGTGAAGCATACCGATCGGTGCGAGGAATCCATACTCGATCATCAGGCCGTGCGCGTTGCCGATGGCCGGCAGGACGCGGATCTTGTGTGCGAGCGACAGAACCGGCTTACTTGCCTGGCATATTTTCAGGGTCCTGGAAAGCTCCAGGCTAAGGGCCTGCAGTTTTGTGAAGATCCGAAATCAGTGATGAACATCCACATGGCCGAAATACCGGCTAACCAGCCAAGTGACCGGAAGCAATTGCGCTGTATCTTCTCGGGATGGCAATGCGGGAGAGTGTGCTGCGGCATCGTTTTGAGCAATGATCGCTCTCACATGCTGGAGAGAGGGCGCAAGCGAACAGATAGCCCCATATCGGAAGCCGGGGATCGCATGCAGGGGGACGTGCCTGGGAAAGCAGCCCAAATCAGACAACTTATTTCGCCTATCGTGCCGTCCTTCGTTTCTTCCTCTGTTTTTGATGATATTCTGCGCTTGCAGGAGGGACAACAAGGCAAGTGCCAAGATGGTGAAAATCAAAAATCGTTTGTATCTATGTTCAGGCGCTTTGCCCGTACCTGAGCATGCAGTAGAATTTTGCACCATTGGAGAGCGTTCGGGACATCCTTGATTTTATGATGTAGCGATCGAGGTGAAATCATGATCATGCTTCGATTCCCAAAATCCATGCTGTGTACGTGGCTCTTGGCTCTGGGTCTGCCATGCCTGTCGCCCCCGGCTCAGACGAAGAACGGAGGCGCCGCCCTCGACCTTCCCCGTCTGATCAAACAAGGTACCGCAATCCAGCTTCGGGTGCACGATAGGCCCTTCCTTCTGATCGCCGGCGAGCTCGGGAATTCCAGTGCATCCAGCCTCGAATACCTGAGACCGATTTGGCCGAAGCTGGAGAAGATGCATCTGAATACGGTGCTCGTGCCCGTATATTGGGAACTTCTGGAACCCGCCGAAGGTAAATTCGATTTCTCACTGGTAGACGGCGCCATTGAATCCGCCAGGAAATACAACCTCAAGCTGGTCCTCCTTTGGTTCGGCACCTGGAAAAACAGCATGTCGTGTTATGTGCCCTATTGGGTGAAAGCCGACTGGAAGAGGTTTCCGCGAGCCCGCAACAAAGATGGTCAGGCAATGGAAATCCTCACGCCATTCAGTGAAGAAAACAGGAACGCCGATGTCCGGGCTTTCGCAGCCCTGACGAAACACCTGCAAAGAACCGACGCCAGAGAGCAGACGGTGGTAATGATCCAGGTGGAGAATGAAATCGGCATGATTCCAGATGCACGGGATCACGGTCAGAAGGCGAATGAAGCGTATGCCGACCTGGTTCCTGAAGAGTTCATGGCTTACCTCAAGAAAAACAAGAATAATTTGGCTCCCGAATTCTCCGAAATATGGCGGCAAAACGGCTATAAGACTTCAGGGACCTGGGAAGATGTATTTGGCAAAGGCCTCCACACGGAAGAGATCTTCATGGCTTGGCATTTCGCCGGATACGCGAACAGTGTTGCCGAGGCGGGGAAGAGGGAGTATGTCCTGCCGATGTATGCGAACGCGGCTCTCATCCGCCCGGGGTACCAGCCCGGCCAGTATCCGAGTGCCGGCCCCCTGCCCCATCTTATCGATGTATGGCGGGCGGCCGCACCAGCCATTGATTTCATCGCTCCGGATATCTATTTCAGGAACTTTTCCGAGTGGTGTGCGAAATTCGACCGTTCCGGGAATCCTCTCTTTATCCCTGAAGCCCAAAACAGCCAGTCATTAGCGAATGCTTTTTTTGCTGTGGCCCAGCATAACGCGCTGGGATACAGCCCGTTTTCCATCGAGTCGCTCGACGTGGACCGGACGCAACATGTTACAGGCGCGTACGCCGTGCTCCGGCAACTGGCCCCGTTGATCCTCGAGCATCAGGGGAAAGGAACAATGGCAGGCGTGCTGCTGGATGATGCGAACCAGAAGACGCAACTGCAGCTCGGTGATTTTGTGTTCAATTTCGCACATGAGTACAGCTGGAGTTATGCCGTCCGATCTGAAGGGGAACCCCCCAGGTTCGGCGGCCTGATCATTATGCTTTCCCGGGATGAATTCATCATTGCCGGTACCGGGCTGATCGTGACTTTTGCGCCACGCTCCGGGGACGCCGTCGCCGGCATTGCCAGCCTGGACGAAGGAGTTCTCGCAGACGGCAAATGGGTCCCAGGCCGCCGAATGAATGGAGACCAAAGCCATCAGGGGAGACATCTGCATCTTCCGGGAAATGCCTTCGGGATTCAGAAGCTCAGGCTGTACCTATACAAATGATATCGCCATTTTGAATGGCCAAAGCAGGCTAGTGAGAAATGCGAGCGGGCCGAGGGTTGTGTCCTGTGTGCGTCAACATGACCCAGAATCAGTGCACCAGCCGGCAGGATTAGGAGACCCCGCTTTGTCCTGATGACCGCGATGCTTGCCGCACACATGGATCGATACGAATTGGCTACTCGTAGAACTAGCGGAGCCTTCTCAGGGATCCGGCCGCTTGCGCTCACTTCTCCGGGATACCGACAACACAGCCAGGTGACCGCAGGCAATCGCAGCATGATCTCCCAGATCGGGACTTTTGGATAAATGCGTCTTGCTGCTGTCAACGAGATTGGTCTTGTGATAGGCTACCCGCGAATTATGCGTCGCACCCTTGTAATTGCCTGTGGTGTCATACTCGCGGCCTGCGGTCGGACGCATCTCGATCAGCTTGAGGAAAGTCAGCGCATGTTCGACCTGCGAGCGGCGCTGGAGCAACCGGGTTTGGATCGGACCGCAACCCTCTACTACCGTGCGATCACCTCCAGCCGGTTCGGCCGCGAAACCGAGGCCATGGGGCAGCTCCGCGAATACCTGGCCACGCATCCCGGCCCGGCGATGGAGCGGAGAGCGCACCAGGAGCTGGCCTCCGCGCTGGTGCGCACAGGCGAGTATCGGCAGGCCGAGAGCGAGTGGGCCGCGGCCCTCGCGCTGACCTCCGACGGTGAGCGCCCGGTCGACGAGAATAAGCGCGTCCTGCTCGCTTCCCTGAGCGATGTCGCGCCGCAAACGGTCGAGTTCGGATCGCCGGTTCCGATCCAAGCCAGTCGCAATGCCATCAGCTCCTGGAACGTGCCGGTGGAGATCGGCGGGCACCACGCAGAATGGATTTTCGATACCGGCGCTAATTTCTCCACAGTGTCCGAGTCGGAGGCCCGGCGAATGGGGCTCACCATCCGGGAGGCCAACGCCTACGCTACCGGCTCCACCGGAAAGAATAACTCGCTCCGATTGGCCGTCGCCCCTGATCTGCTCTTCGGAGCGGCGCACCTTCGCAATGTCGTGTTCCTGGTGCTTCCCGACCAGTCGCTCTATCTCGTTCCGGTCAAATTTCAAATCCAGGGCATTTTAGGCTTGCCCGCGATTCGCGCCCTGCGGTGTCTGGAGTTTTCCGCGCGGGGAGTCGTCACCTTGAAACCCGGCGCGTCGTCGCCCGAGGGTTCGCCCAACCTCTTCTTCAGTGAGCTGAACCTGATCGTGGGGACATTTCATGCCCACCACGGCATGCAGATGGTGTTGGACACCGGGTTCAACGCAACCGTCCTCTACCCTTCGTTTCGCGGCGCTTTGGGAAACGACGAACTGGCCCGGTTGAAACCGGAGCGCCAGGAGTTTGGCGGGGCCGGTGGAGTGGTGCAACGCACGACTTACGTCGTGCCCGCGCTCCGGCTGGAAGTCCTGGGCCAGGCAGTGGAACTGCATTCCATCCGCATGTTCGGAGAGACGTCAGCCGGCGGCGCCCGCCTCGATGGCGTACTCGGAATGGACGCGCTCGAACGCGGCTTCGGCCTCGACTTCACGGCCATGCGTCTCACGCTCAAGTGAAGGCGCGCCGGTTCAGCCGATAGGTAAAATAAGATAGGTCTTCTCGTTGAGGGTCTCGCTGGAAGCCGGCCCATGATCCTCCCCAGCTTCCGAGTTGCAGGTATGATGTTAACTGCGCTTGTCTGTTCCAGGGATCCCATGACGGCGACAACTCGGGATTTTACATCGGAATGGTATTACGGGCCTGGAATTTTGACAGATTTCCTCTGAATCCGCAGCACTTGCGCGAGTGCAGTGGTCACCCGAAACTGGCACGCTCCCAAAAAACGGCGATCTGGGAAGTTGACTAATGACCAGCCACGTGCCTGGTTAACGCGCTACCCGTACAACTGGCACGCAACCGCCGATTTCCTGGCACTTCTCCGGGATACCGACTACACGTCAAAGTGACCGAGAGCGATGGGGTGTAACTTCCCAGATCGGGACTTCGCGGGAGCGAGACCCTCAAGTATGAATCGGACGAACCAGAGGGGGAGGCAAGCGGACGCCCAACAGCAGACCTCGATGAGGGACGCGGCTCGTCCTTGCTATTCGCTGATCGCCTGAAAATGGTACAGTGAGCGATGCTGGAAGAGTGCTCGAGGCGTTAGGGCGCAAACGAACCATGCCGACTGCAATGGATCCCAGGATACTAATGACATGGGAAGCGCTGCTTTCCTCGTGGGACGCATGTCTCCTCACTTTCGCTCTTGCAGTCCTCGTTCCGACGGTCGGTTATCTGCGTTTTCGCCGCCTGCAGAGCCACACCGGTCCGGTCGTTCCAGTCGGCAAGAAACTTGTTTTCTACGCCTTGATCATCTGCGGGCAGTGGGCACTCGTTGCCGCAATGCTGCTAGTGGTCAGGCGGCACGGACTCTCCCTGGCCGACGTTGGAGAACAACTCGGAGACGCGCGTCTGACATTCATCGTCACGTTTGGCCTCCTCGCCATCCTGGCCGTTGTGACCGCGATCATCTCGCGGTGGCTCCGGCGCGCGAAGCCACCAGCACTAACCGTTGCGGTCGGCCGCCTGCGGAAATTCTTGCCAACCTTCGGCTGGGAAATGGCTGTTTTCACGTTTGTCTGTCTGACAGCAGGCATCTGCGAGGAACTGCTCTACCGCGGCTGGCTCGTGAACCTGCTCCGGGCCGCAACCGGCTCGGTCTGGGTCGCAATCGTGCTCGGGGCCGCCGTGTTCGCGGTCGGCCACGCATACCAGGGCGCCAAAGCAATGCTGCGCACGGGCTTCGTAGGGCTTCAGCTCGCTTACCTTTTTGTCGCCGTCGACAGCCTAATACCGGGTCAAGTGATACATGCGGCGTTCGACCTCGCAATCGGCTTCGTGTTAGCGACTGCGGTGTCTCGACTGGGAGCGATTGAAGCGGAATCAGGCCGTGCGGCACCTTCCGCCACCAAGGGAGCCACGGCCTAGCCGACGAACTGTCCCCAACTAGTAAAGCCATGCGAGCGGAACTCGGCTCCGCGATCCTGGACACCCCTTTCGAGTTCCTTTTATAGAGATTATTGTTGCGTCAGTGCTATTCACAACAATGACCTTCCGCATGGACGTGCCGGATGGGGATTTGTCTGCCCCGCCATCCCTCTCCGGGTGTAGAATCCTGCCAGAACTGCTTGCGGCTCCGGATTAAAGGCCGGTCAGTGGCTAACCGCTTAAGTACGAACCTGAGGACTCAGGAGGGCAAAGGAGGTCGTATGGAGTTTGCGAAAGTGACTGCAATCATACGCAATGAGGTGATCGAGAATGTCGAAATGGCACTGGAGAAAGCGGGTGTCAGCGGGTTCACAGTTGCTAACGTGAAAGGCGTGGGCGAGTGGGAAAAGAAATTCTCCTTCTTCGGCGGGCCGTCCACGCACTGCAAGATAGAAATCTTCATCGAAGGAAGTCGCGCGGAGCAGATCGCAGGCGTGATCATGGACGCGGCGCACACTGGCTCAGTCGGCGACGGGCTTGTAGCGGTCTTGCCAGTACACAAGGTCTTCCGGATTCGGACCAAGACCCTCGCAAAATCCGGCGAAGTTTAGTCCAGTTTCTTCGCTTCTAGTGGATCTACGCCAGCGGATGATTCGCCTTGAATGCACCGAGCGCATCGGATTCAGGCGCCATGTATAGTGCATCCTACTTGCCGCTTTCGGAAAATCAGGAGTTCACCGGATGCAGAATTATGTAAGGGAACAGAACGGGACTTCGGGACAGTGTTGTTAATACGGACCCCTTAGGAAGTGAGGTCTGCTGTCGACTTTGGCAAGATCCCAATGGAATACAGGGCTCCCTTCATATCCGCAAGTCGTCCTCGACAACCCTGGTAGCGGCGGTAATACTGCGCATTTCGCGCCCCCTCCCTTCAGTAAAGCCGCCTTCCTTTAGCGGCGATTCGGCAGAGAAGAACGGCCGGTCATGGCAACACGCAGCCAGCCAGCCGCTACGCCGGAAAGCCGACGCGGCGCAACAAGTCACGAAAGCGCGGGTCGGAATGAAGAGACTTCAATCGCGGGTCAGCTTGAAGCCACATCACGCAAATGTCGCGATCATCACAAGCGCGATTCAGCCACTGAAATGCCGGATCTTTCTGTCCCAGGCACGCATATATCGCTCCCAATTCGTAGAGGCAGACGTACTCCTTCGGGGAGCGCTTTTTCAATGTATCCACAACAGTGAGGGCCTCGGTGCGCATCCCCAGCACCGCCTCGGCTGTTCCCAACATTGCGAGGTTGAAGGGATTGGCATCCACCTCGACCCCCTTCCGTGCTTCCGACAGGGCCAATTCTCTTTGACCGTGCTCCAGCGCAATCATCCCCAGAACACCGTGAGCAAAGCCATAGGATGGGCTGATATCCAGGTCGCGTTTACATTGTTCCATCGCGTCCTCGTACGCCTGCGCCATGTATAAAATCCAGGCGCGGTCCATGATGGCTCCCATTGAAAGCGGGTCCAGTTCCTGCGCCCGCTTCATCTCTCCAACGGCCTCCCGACTCTTTCCCACCGCACTGTAATAAGTGGCGTAACCTTCATGGGCGCTCGCCGAGCTTGCATTCAGCTCGATAGCCCGCCTGAATTCTTTCTCTGCGCTGGACCAATCCCAGTCGTACATGACTCGAATCCCACCAAGCAGGGCGTGCGCTTCGGCCAGGCTATCGTCCAACTCCAGAGCCTTTATCGCCGCCTCCCGAGCCTGGGGAATAACCTGGCTAGGTGAACGGTATCCCGGACAAAACGCCACGTAGGTTGCGCCCAGGCCGACATAAGCCTGAGCGAAACCTGGCGCCTTTTCGAGTGCCTGGTTGAAGTATTCGATGCCTCTCTTCAAGTCTTCCTCGGTGCCCTTGTTGAGGTGGTAGTTTCCTCTCGCCCAGGCATCGTGGGCTTCCGCATTGACAGCCGGAGAAGCCTCCAGCAGCCTCTGCTCCGCAGGCGTGACCTTGATCCGAATCTCACGCGCAATAGCGCGCGCCACGCTGCTCTGTAATGCCAGGACGTCTTTCAGCTCGCGCTCGTAGCTGTCCGCCCACAGGTGCCGGTCGCTCATGGCGTCGATCAACTGCGCGGTGATCCGCACCCGGCTTTCCGCACGCTCGACCGAACCCTCCACCAGCGCGTCCACATTCAGCTCCCGAGCAACCTGGGGAGCCGACTTCTTGGACCCCTTGCATTGCATCACAGATGTGCGCGAGATCACCCTCAGGGCGCTGATCTTTGCGAGATCCGTGATCAACTCTTCGGTCATGCCGTCGGCAAAATACTCCTGCTGCGGATCACCGGAAAGGTTTTGAAGCGGCAGGACTGCCAGGGAGCGGATTGTCGCGGGGGTAGGCGCGGTTTGTAACCGCTCGCGGAAGCCACCCAGGTTCAGCTCAAAAGCAAGGAGCAGCAGACCCGCGAGGGCCAATGCTGCCACGACCGCCCACCACCTTCCCCTGCCGGCTCCCGCAGGCTGCTTCGCGGGTCCTTGGGCATCTGGCGCACTTGCCGATCTCGTGTCTCGGCTCAGGCGGCAGAGATCTGTGCGCAGGTCTGAAGCCGTCTGGTAACGCAAATTCCGATCCTTCTCCAAGGCCTTCAGGATGATCTCATCGAGCCCGGCCGGCATCTGCGGGTTCCACTGCCGCGCCCGGGGCGGCGGGTCCCTGAGAATCTGGGCGAGAACCGTTGCCGTCGTCCCACCCGCGAACACCTGGCGGCCCGTCGCCATCTCGTAGAGCACGCACCCGAAGCTGAACAGGTCCAAGCGGGCGTCGAGCGCTTCGCCGCGTGCCTGCTCCGGTGACATGTAAGCGATTGTGCCCATTGCCACGCCGGGGCTGGTCAACTGAGCCGCGTCCACCGTTGCTGTATCCTGCAGCTCCGCCGTCCCGGCGGCTCCTGCTGCATCACCAATGGGCGAGACGCCGGCACTATGCTCGGTGATCTTCGCCAGGCCAAAATCCAGAATCTTGGCTTGGCCACGCCTGGTCACAAAGATATTCTCCGGTTTGATGTCGCGGTGAATGATCCCCTCCGAGTGCGCCGCGTCCAGCGCATCCGCAATCTGAATGGCCAACTCCAACAGGACTTCGCTTTTGAGGGGCTTGCCGTCGATGCGGTGCTTGAGGGTCTGGCCATCGAGATACTCCATGGCAATAAAAGGCTGGCCCTCATGCTCATCGACCTCGTATATCGTGCAGATATTGGGGTGATTCAAGGCAGACGCTGACTGGGCCTCGCGCTGGAATCGCTCCAGCGCACGGCGATCTGGGGACAACTCCTGGGGCAGGAACTTTAGGGAGACGCAGCGCTTGAGCTTGGTGTCCTCGGCCTTGTAGACGACACCCATCCCACCGCCGCCAAGCTTCTCAGTGATCCGGTAGTGCGATACGATCTTGCCAATCATGGAGAATCTCACCACTGGTACTTAGCGCACTGCAATCAGAACGACCCGAAGTTGCCGTCAGTATAGTCGGCTGGCGCTGGCCTGGCTAGCTGAATCCGCAGCACTTGCGCGATAGGGTCGACCACCGGAAACCGGTACGCTCCCAAGAAACGCCAATGTGGGAAATTGACTGATGACCAGTCACTTGCCTGGTTAACGCGCTACCCGTAGAAGTGACTCCCGGCATGGATCGAGTGCTCCGATGCGCAGTCACTTTTCCGGGATACCGACTTCTCAGGCACTTGACCGTTGCCGAACCTGCTACAAGCTGAGGTGCGCCCAAGATCCGAATCCAACTGCACGGTTCTGGTGTAGCATGCGGTGAAAATAGAAGCGCGGGCCGCGAAGTCGACACATTGCCTCTTATCAGCAACTGGAGAAGGGGGGCAGAGTGAGATCACCCACGACGAAATCGGTGCGAAAGGCAGCCAAGCCCACCTATCCCCGGCGCGCCAGCATCGGCGACAGACAGAAATTGGAAGAGCTATTCTTGATAGTGATGGTCTTGCGGTTCCGGCCATCCAGGCCGATAGAGTATATGATCCACAGGCCCGAATCATTGGAGCAAAACATCACTTTCTTGCCGTCCGGCGTGAAAATGGCATTCGCAATGCGCTGCAAACCTGCTTCTACCGAGAGTATGACCTGCTTGCGTCCGCTCGGGTCGATGAGGAACGCGGCGTTGGCTGACTGCAGCAGCAGCATGCTGCCATCCAACGACCAAAGGACATAGGAAACAGTCTGTTCAACCACGCATCTTTTCCCGGTACCATCGGCATCGATGACATAAACACCGGTATCCTTGGCGTCTGCATCGGGCTTCGGGTATGAGACGTACGCGATGGTCTTTCCGTCGGGAGACCAGGCGGGGCGGAAATCAATGGTCGAGCCATCCGTCAATCGTTCACTTTTCGCGCCATCGGGACTCATGACATAGATCCCGCAGTTTTCCCCGATCCCGAAGCCTACTGCCAGGCGAGTGCCATCAGGCGACCATGAGGCAGAGCAATTCCGTCCTGATCCGGGCAATCGGATTATGCTGCCGGTCTGCAGATCAAGCACGTACGCGAAAGCCAGCGGGTTTCTGGATCTGTTGAGTACTTCCGGCGAGTCCCGGTCGGGGCTTTCATATGCAGAGATGAAGAAGAGGTGCCGATTGTTGGGCGCCCAGGCGAAGTCCATGACGGGATAATCAAGGAGCCGTCTCTGGTTTTCGCCTGTCGCATCCATAACGTAAAGCAAATACTCATCGGTCATGCGGTATTTCTTGAGGATGTCCTCGTCCTGGCCTCGCACGGTGTAGAACGCGATCTTCTTCCCGTCCGGAGACCAGGATGCGAACCGGACCTGTGCCATCCTGTCTTCGACGAGAACTTTCGAGTCGGTTGTGTCGGAATTTATCGAGATGATGCCAACTTGCCCTCGAGTGCTCGGTGCGAATGCGATTTTGTAACCTTCCGAACCCCCGGGAGGCTGCGAACATCCCGCGAAAAGAAGAAGGAGGCAAAACGCAATCCACATTGCAGTCCTGTTCACTGTCGCACCTCAATAAACCTGATCCATTTCCGTCCAAGATGGTGACGACCGATGATACACCCGTCTTCATGCCTCGGGGATGTGAAACCTGTCGATGAGGATGTCGGGCCCCCCAGAAGAATGTGCGGATCTGCTTGAGGAGTACGCACAAACTGCGTTATAGGATCATAGGTCACAGCCAAGCCAGCAGGATATTACGGCTCACGACGCAGTTCTGGCCTTGATCCATCGACTAGCACCGAATCAGGGATTGGCTCCAAAAAAACAAGAACTACCAGCAATTAATTGGTTGTGAAATGGCGACACCGTCATATTGACCCGGTGCAGGATCAAGTCCTCCACGGGCAGCCAGTTTCCGGTATACCGACTTCTCAGGCAAGTGACCGGAAGCAATCGCGGCATAACTTCCCAAAACGGGAATTCAGGAGGAATGAGGACTCACCAGTTCTGATGTAAAGCCGCTTTTGCTCGGTGCCGGATCGCTGTCAACCGCGC
>JBGQNR010000020.1:0-45156 GCA_041501225.1 Acidobacteriota bacterium | reverse complement strand
AGTGCTGGCACTTACCTCGAAGATCAGGATATGTGGCGCCTGAGCGGCATCTTCCGGAATGTAACGCTCTGGAGCGCTCCGCAGGTCCACATTCGCGATTTCTTTGTTAAGACGGATCTGGACCCTCAGTACCGCGATGGGACATTGCTCGGGTCGGCGAAGGTCCACAACTATGCCAACCAGCCCTCCAGGGCGCGCAAATTGACGATCGATTTGTCCTCTCGTGACGGGCGCACTGTCCCAGGAGCTAGTGCTACTGTGGATGTCCCTGCCCTCGGAGCTGGAGAGGAGAAGAGTGTTTCCGTGTCCGTTCCCGTCTCCAATCCAGCCAAGTGGACTGCGGAGACGCCTAATCTGTATACCACGGTCCTGACCATGAGCGGCGAAGATGGGGGAGAGGTCCTCTCCACTCATTCCGGTTTCCGCAAGATCGAAATCAAGGGCTCGATTTTCACCATCAACGGCGTCGCGGTGAAGCTCAAGGGGGCCAATCGCCACGAAATGTGGCCCGACACGGGGCATTATGTCCCGGAAGAGAGAATGATCCGTGACCTGGAACTGCTCAAACAGGTGAACGCCAATCACGTGCGCACGTCCCACTACTCTGATGACCCCCGCTGGTACGAACTCTGCGACAAGTACGGCATCTATCTTGTCGCCGAAGCCAATGTCGAATGCCACGGCTACATGGGCGTGCTTGACCGCGAGCCGCGCTGGGAAAAGGCGATTGTCGACCGCAACGTTGCCAATGTCGAAAACTTCAAAAACCATCCGTCCGTGATCATCTGGTCGCTGGGCAACGAAAATGGCGGCGGCATCAATTTTGTCTCTGCCGTCAAGGCAGTCAAAGCGATCGATCCGGATCGGCCGACGCACTACGAACCATTTCGCGGCCGGGACATCCCCACCGATATCGAGAGCCGCATGTACACGGCCGTCGCCGACTTGGAGAATGCAGCGAAGGATCCGAATCGCACGAAGCCGTTTTACCTCTGTGAATACGTCCACGCCATGAACAACTCCATGGGCGCTATCGGCGAATACAACGACTTATTCGACAAGTACCCCAGCCTGATGGGAGGCGCTATCTGGGAATGGCAGGATCAGGGGCTTTGGAACCGCCGCGATCCGAATCACTCTTATCTCGCGTACGGGGGCGGTTTCGGGGAAGTTCCCAACGATCATTATTTCATCCACAAGGGAGTCGTGTTTTCGGACCGCTCGCCCAAGCCGCACTACCCGGAAGTGAAGCGCGCCTATCAGTGGATCGGATTCGCAGCGGAGGATCTTGCCGCGGGCAAGATCAGGATTCGCAACAAATATGCTTTTACAGACCTGAATGGGTTCGCGGGCAGTTGGGTCATCATGGAAGACGGCACGCCCATTGATCGTGGAAACATCGGACGGTTGAATCTGGCCCCCGGCGCCGGCACGCTTGTTGCCATTGCCTACAAAAAGATTGTGCCTAAGCCAGGCGCCGAGTACTTTTTGCAGCTCTCGTTTGCGCTGGCCAAAGACGAGATCTGGGCCAAAGCAGGCTATGAAGTCGCAGCGGCGCAGTTCAAATTGCCGGTGGCCGCGACCGCCGTCGCCGTCGATCCATCCACCATGAAACCGTTGCGTCTCGTTCAGGAGGCCGACCGCATCACAGCGAGCGGCGACGGTTTCAGTGTGGTTTTTGACAAGGGCGAAGGCGGCATCACGCAACTCGTGCGCGACGGCGCGCCCCTGCTTTTGCCGGGCGGCGGCCCGAAAATGCATTTCTGGCGCGCCCCTCATCGCAATGACGATGACTGGGCCGAACGCGACTGGAAAATGTATGGTGTCGAGTCACTGCAGACAAAGGTCATCGGCTTCAATGCCGAACAGACGAAACCGACCGTGATCCGCGTTGAGGCGGTTGTCCAGGCCGAGGGACGCGTGGGCTGGTCGGTGACTCACTCCGCCATTTACACAGTCTATGGGGACGGATCGATTGTCGTGGATAATGCCCTCATGCCTCAAGGACGTCGCATCCCGCTTGCGCGCCTGGGCGTCCGACTGCTTTTGGACAAGCGCTTCGATCAGTTTACGTATCTGGGCCGCGGACCGATGGAGAACTACGCGGATCGCAAACGCGGCTCGGACCTTGGGCTTTATACGAGCACCGTGCGCGAGCAGCTTACCCCTTATGCCAAACCCATGGAATCGGGCAACCATGAGGATGTCCGCTGGGCCGCGCTCACGGGGGCCAAACTTCCCGGCATCCTCGCCCAGAGCGGCGAGAGCCCGATGCAGGTTTCAGCGCTCCCTTACAAGGACGAGGAACTCACACCTCCTGAATACTCCGTTGATCTGCCGGCGAGCTCTGCCACGGTAGTGTCCCTCAATGTGAGAACTCTCGGTGTCGGGACCGCGAGTTGCGGTCCACGGCCTCTGGATTCCTACGTCGTCTGGTCGGATCCGATCGCCTTTAGTTATGCACTGCGCCTTGTTCCCGCAGGCCAGCGCGATCTCTCCGCGCTTGGGCGAATGAGGTTGCCGCAGGATCGGGTCAAGCCCGTCCTTGGGCTTCGCGACGGCCACGGCATGGTCGCCCTCTCTTGCGATACCTCTGGATCAAAGATCGAATATGCTGTGGACGGCAATTCCTGGCAGGTCTACACCGCACCTTTCGAATTCAAGCGGGAGGGGAAAGTGTCGCTGCGCGCGACAGCCGCTGGAATCACCGGCTTTGCCGGTGCCGTTGCCTTTGGCACGTACGATCAGCGCATGAGCTGGAGAGTCCTCTCCTCGAGCAGCGTTCAACGCCCCGATGGGGAAGCCGTGAATGTACTCGATGGTGCCGACGACACCAGTTGGATTACGCGCTCGCGGGGCATGGTGGCACCGCCGCCGCACAATATCGTGATTGATTTCGGAGAGACGCTCAACGTTGCATCTGTTCTCTACACGGCACGCGCCGAAAGCACCAGCGGACGAGTAAAGGAATATGAGATCTATTTGAGTGAAGATGGCAAGCAGTGGGGGGTGCCGGCTTCCAAGGGCCTACTGGCGCTGGAGCCATTGCGTCAAACCATTACTTTAGAGCGTGCCGCCAGAGGCCGTTATCTCAGATTCGTGGTCCTGAGCGAGCATACAGATGCAAAGATGGCTGCCATCGCCGAACTTAACGTCGTGCTCTCTAAATAAATGTTTGCTGCACCGATGCATTTGAAAGTGGGCGCCGTGCGCCGCACGGCGCCCGCATCCCGGATTATCTGACCGCAAGCCCCATCCGGCGGCCGGGGCTTACTTGCCTTGTTTGCCTATGACCGCATCGGCTTCGACCTCCAGAAAGGCGGCCGGATCTGCAAGGGCCGAGACTTCAACCATGGTGGTCGCGGGTCGTACGTCCCCCAGCATCTCCGCGTGGACCCGGCCGATTTCTTCCCAAAGGCGAATATCGGTCACGTAGATCCTGGTGCTCAGAATATCGCGCCGCCCGGCCCCGAGGGCTTCAATGGCCGCAAACACGATTGCCAGCGCCTGCCGCATCTGTTCGGCCGCAGTCGGAGGGCAAGTGCCGTCGGCACCCAGGCCGATCGTGCCGGTAACGGCAATCCAATTCCCGGCTCGGACGGCCCGACTGTACCCTACGATGGGTTCCCAGCGGGTGCCGGTGGACACGACCTGCCGTCCGGCGATAGTGCTGATTGTCATCGTCCTGCTCATCTCTCCTCCGTGCTGCAATCTGGCTTCAGATTATGGAAAATCAGACAACCCCGACTTTCCTGCTCCAGCCATCTTCCGGTTGCTAGCGATGGTTGCGCAAAGCATCGCGCTGGCAAGCTATCAGGGCTCAGCGGCGGAATTGGTAGGCGAGCTTGACAAAGAAACCGTCGCTGGCTCGCTGCAAATCCGCGATTCCGAAGGTCCGGTCCGTATCCAATGAACTGCCGTAGCCGAAGAAGGCGGCCGTCCCCGGAGTCGGTTCATACGAGAACAGCATATCGAGGCGCAAACCGTTGAAACGTTGCGCGGTGCTCACAGTGCCATCCGCAAACAGTGGATCGCCCGTGCGCGGGTCTCTCAATGCCGCCTGGCGTTGTGAACGATACTCGCCCACTACGCGGAAGAACAGCGATCGCCTGGGCTGATACTCGACCTTGATTCGGGGAATGACGGTACGGGCAAACTCGCTGCCATCGCGGACTCGTGTCAGGTGAGAAATCGTGCCCGTCGCCTCCACGCGTACAGTATCCGTTGGCCGTATCTTGGCAGTCAGCGCCGCCACGGTCTCGCGGCCATTTGCGGCTTCCGGGAAAATCGGACTTTTCCCATAACCGATCTGGATGCTGCCGCCAAAAGCGCGAAAAGTAGGTGTGGTCACCGTAAAATTCTCGCCATAGTTGCCGCTCAGTATTTCCGGCATGACGAACGCCGTGATGATTCCCGGAGTTCGCTGCACCTGGTAACCCTCATACATCTTGCGGTCGAAGCGCACGAATCCCCGCTGTGATCTGCTGCTGAGCATCCAGCCGCCCCGCATTTGAAACATGAAGTTGAGGGATTCGTTCCCCTCGACGGCGGGATCGCTCAGGAAACCTCCATAGCGCCAGATCCGCGAAACGCTAAAGGTGGTAGAAAAGCTCTCCAGGATTGCTCCGCGCCCTCCATATACCGTGAACCGGTTGAAGGCGTGCCCATCCACAATGTCGTTGCGGGGCACGTAGCCGGAGCGCGCCTGGAATGATTCGCCGATGCCGTTGAGTTTGTAATTAAAACCCCAGGCCCGGCCAGTGCGGTCAAACTCCGCACTCCAGAGAGGGGCACTGGTGCTGTTCCCCGAAGAAACATCCCAGGAACGGCCCAACTGGCCTTGCACGTAGTAGAGCTTTTTGAAAGTCAGCCGGGAGTCCAGGGCCAGGACGCGGTTGGAATCGTTGGCTGTCATCCTGTCGGTGTAGGTGACGCCGGCCAGAGAGTTGGCCCCCAAGTCGACCCGTATGCGCGTAATGTTGAAAACCGCGTGTCCATCCTCGGGGACATCATCCACAGCGTTGAGGTAGGCGACACCGAAACGGCCGAACTTGCCGGTAAACTTGCCGCCGACGATCGGATCCACGATTTCACGCGTGTAGACCAGTTGGTTAGGGGTCGAAAACAGCTCGATCCCTTCGAGGAAAAAGGGCCTTTTTTCCGCATAGAAAAGTGCAAACCGCTGGTTGACCGTCACCTGCCCGGCATCCGATTCCACTTGGCTGAAGTCGGGATTCACGGTGGCGTCAATCGACATGTTCGTGAACCCGAGCCGCATATTGACACCTGGATTCACCTTGATCTTGTCTCTGCTGAAGTTACCGGTTGCTGTCCGCGCGCCGTTTTCACTGGCCGTGATAAACGGTTGCACCTCAGTCACGACACCGCGCTTCAAATCGTGCAACCCTTCCATCGTGCCCGCCTGCCCCAGGAAACTGTTGCTGGCACGGCGCACATCGGTCCAGGTATCGGTATAGCCGGTCCGCTGCACTTTGCGCTGAATGTTGATGCCCCATCGCTGAGGCCCATTCCCGGGGTAACGCAAACTCTTGAAGGGGATCCGGATCTCCACGGTATAGCCTTGCTCTGTGACCAGCCCCGCTGAATCCCACTTATAGTCGGGACTTTTGTCCAGGGTGCCGCCCTGAAAGTTGCCGCCGCCCCAGGCGCTGCCGGCATTGAAAGCGCCTTCGGTCTGTACGCCGTCTTCCTGGGCGCCCAGGGGATTGACGCCGAAAAAGAAGGCCCGGCGCCGGTCGTTGAAGGTGTCGAGGAAGATGGTAACCGTGTCGTCGCTGCCCAGATTATCGCGATCCGCTACGGTGGCGCGGATTGTGCCCGGGGCAGAATCATGCGCGATGATGGCAAAATGAATCGCCGATGGAGAGTAAAAGGCCAGCACTTCGGTCTTTTCTTCAGCGGGCCGCCCATCCACCGGCTGGTACTGCCAGAATCCATTCAGTCTGACAGCCTGAGACCAGGCCGGTTCGTCGAGTTGACCGTCGATCTTGACCTCGGCCTCAATCCGCGGAATGGCAAACGTGGGGGCGCCGCGCCCCTCCACTGCAGCCGGAGTCGCGGCATGTGCCAACTGAAGCAAGCCAAACAATAGTGCGATCAAAATCCTCTCCCATTAAAAGGGTCGTACTATACCCCAACCAAACCCCGAAATGCACCAAATACAACTCCTGGGGCAGCCACGCAATCCATGGCGCGGCATAGCCGCAATCAGAAATCTCACCGCGAAGATCACAAAGCAGCATATTCGCATCCTAAAAACCTCAACGCCGAGGTCGCAGCGCGGCCGGCGGCCGCAACCAAAGGGTGAAGCCCAACAGTCGTGATGGCCGCTGGTTGCGCTGAGCTTTCAGCCGTCAGTTTTCAGCTCTCAGCTTTCAAACGACTACCAGCAGTGTTTTTGGCGGGGACCTTCTCCTGTTGGCAAACTATATGTACAAAGCCGCATTTAATGCGGCCCGCAACAGGGTCCCTGGAAAAAAAGTGTTGAAAAAACAATATTTCGCAACTTTGCTTAGCAGAGGATTTTTTGCTTTTGAGGGACTTTTCTCTGCGACCTCTGCGTTGATCTTTTGCTTTCCTGGCCCAAATGTAGGGATGGTTGTCATAGTAGTACCTGCAAACGCCATTTGTGAGCCGGATGTTCCTGTCGGCTGATGGGGTAATTAGGGAATCGAGAGTAATGGGTGAAGGCGATGGTCTTGCGGATTAGGTCTGAAGTCTGGATTTCAATTTGTTTTCCCGGTCCTCGACCAGGTCGGAGAGTTCACGGAACATGTCCGCATTGATCTGTTCAGCGAAGGGTAGAATATACAGCCTGGTTTCCTCCAAATATCTTCGGATGAATGCTTCCTCATGCACAAATCCAAGGGCGACCATGTTGCTGATCCGGTCCGCAAGCTTCAGGATCTTGGCTTTAGGGCTGCCTGACTGCATGACTCGAGTCAGATACACCGGCTTCGGCTCTTTGACGCCATCGACGACCCGAATCGTCAGTTCCATCACCAGATCGTACACGGCCGGTCCATCCTGATCGATGCATACAATTTCTTCGCGGCTGACGCCGGGCAATCCCGTGGCGTCTTCGAACAGGTCGTGGATCACTGCCGCTTTGAGGATCACAGGGTCGATGAACTTGTAGTCGAGCAGGATTCCCAGCGTACTCATCTGGTGCCTGAACATGTTGCTGCCCGCTCTGCGCCGGACGCCGATCAATGCCATCGCCTTAAAGATGTAAGGTGCGAGCGTCATATTGCTCAAGCGCTTTTCGAGGTCATCCATATTTCCGCTCTTTCCTGCAAAAAAATGGTAACTGAGGACCCTCATTCTCGAAAGACTTCCTTGCGATACGATTAATCGTGGCGCAGCGCCTGGATCGGATCCAGCCTTGCCGCGCGCAACGCTGGGAAACTGCCTGCGATCAGGCTCACGAGTATAGCGAAAGAAATCCCGCCGGCAGATAACCACCAGGGAATCGAGAACAGGTTCGCTGTTGGAGCTCCCTGACTCTGCATATAGACATTGGCTCCAAAGTTGATCACCCTTCCTACAGCCCAGCCCAGCATAATGCCCATTAGGCCGCCCATGAGACCGATCAGCCCCGCTTCGAAGAGAAAGATCCTGCGCACATCTTCATCGCTGCCGCCGATCGCCTTCATGATGCCGATTTCGCGTGTGCGCTCCAGGATGGACATCACCATGGTATTGACGATGCCCAGCGATGCTACGGTGAGCGCGATCGAACCGACCAGGCCGAGAAGCAGATCAAGCAGAATGAAAGCTCGTTTCTGGCCTCTCATCACGTCGGCTATGGAAAAAGCGTTGAAACCCATGTCTTTGATTTTTTTCTCTACCTCCTCGGTATCCTGAGGTTGCCTCACTTTGACCGTCACCACAGTATAGGACGGTTTTTCGGAAAACTGACGGAGAAAAGACTGCGGGCTGCTGATATCGTAGGTGCCCATCTGCCGGGCCTGGGCCAATGGGATCATGACCGACGAAAAGATCGCTGTGCCGAGAGCCGGGCCGGCCTGGCGCTCAATAATGCCTACGATTTTGAACTTCCTTTCGATGCGCTGCAGGTTGACTCCGGCCGGGAGAATCGCGGAATTCTCCCGGCTGCTCTGAGTCGGCCGGGCATAGCCCAGGGTGAGGTATTTGCCAACGAGGTCCTTCGGATCACCGTCGGTGATGCGACGTGCAAACTCCAGGCTCAGCATGCAAACCTGGTCGGCATCATTGGGAAAGAATTGCCCGAAGCTGATGGTTTGAAACAATCCTTCTCCGCGTGCGGACATCGGCACGCCTGTGGCCGCGGAGAAATCCGAAAATTGCTCAAATTTGATTTCAACCGGCACACGGATATCCGGGTAGGCTTCTTTGACGCGATCCAGAGCTGAGATCTTTTTCAGCGCTTCCTCATCCAGCTTGGCACGTGGGACCGCCGGCGCGTCAGCCTTGTCGGCTTCCGGAGATCTGCCGATGTTGCCTCGTCCTCTGGCCATTGCCCTCAAGCGTAAATTGCGGGCCAGGGCTGGTGTTTCCGGCATCACGGTGATCGAATCAAATACCCCCGACTTCAAGAAGTTACCGACCACCTGCTCCTGCAGTCCGACGCCGAAGGAAACCATGCCCACCAGGGAAGCGATCCCGATGGCAACGCCGAGGCTGGTGAGCACGGTACGCAGCACCGCCTCGCGCAGGTTGCGCAGCGACAAGTGAAGCGTGTCGGCCAGGATCATGATACCGTCTCCGAAATGATCTTGCCGTCGAGAAGAGTAACCGTGCGCCGGACATAGGCCGAAGCCAGAACAGAGTCGTGGGTGACAAGAACAATGGTCTTCTGATCGCGCGTGTTCAATTCGTGGAGCACGGCCAGGATCTCACGCGCGGTTTTGCTGTCGAGGTTCCCAGTCGGTTCGTCCGCAAGCAGAATCTCCGGATTGTTGGCGAGTGCGCGCGCAATCGACACGCGCTGTTGCTCACCGCCGGACAGTTCCTTCGGCCTGTGAGACTGGCGCCCGGAGAGCCCGACCTGATCGAGCAACTCCCGGGCGCGGCGCTCACGTTGCATGCGGGGCACGCCGGCGAACATCATCGCCAGTGCTACGTTCTCCAGCGCCGTCATCGTGGGGATGAGGTTGAAGGACTGGAAAATCATGCCCACATTCTGGCGGCGATGGACGCTCAATTCAGCGCGGGACATTTTGGCCAGGTCCCGATCGAACACCGCCAGAGATCCCGAGGTAGGGTGGTCCAAGCCGGCGATGAGGTTGAGTAGCGTTGATTTTCCAGAGCCGGACGTGCCGAGCAATCCCAAAAATTCCCCGCGCTGGATGCCGAGCGTGACACCATCGAGGGCCCGCACCACTTCATGGCCCATGATGTAATGTTTCTTTAAGTCCTGGATTTCAAGAGCAACGGTCATGCAGCACCTATTCAACCACAGTCAGATCCGGCCACAAATAAAAAACCCGACGCTTTCTTCGTGTCGGCCGTCCTTTTTTCTCCCGAAATGTGAAAGCCGCCACGAAGAACACCAGGATTCCTGCATAACTACCCTTCCTGTTTTTCGTGGCTCTCCCAGAGATCTGTCCGGCTGCTATAGCTTGGCCAGTTCACGGAGAACGGACAATGTGGCGTCGAGTTCCGTTTCGCTATTATAAATATGAGTCGACTGGCGGTTGCCGCGGATACGAATCCCCTTAGCCCACAATGCGTCCTGCATGGAAGTTCCCTTGAGGCCTTCGATCTGATAGTTCGTAATGCCGGCGCACATCGCCGGGTGAATCGGCGTGTTGATATGCACCCTGGGAATCTTCTGCAGACCGGCGCGCAAATAGTCCCCCAGCTGCTTGATCCGTTTCACGACCCGCTCGGGGCCGATCTTGTTGTGAAAATCAATGGCGGTATCGAGGCCCATAAGGATCGACAGGTTTCCCGTCCCGCGTTGCTGCAGCCGATATCCTTCGTCCTGATGATTGTCCCACTGACTGCTGGCGAGCGTCGTCCAGATGTTCTTTGCCTGCTCTTTGCGGATATAAAGGAGGCCGCAGCCGGCCGGCGCGCATAGCCACTTGTGCATGCTGGAATAATAGGCATCACAGCCGATATCCCTGACGTCGACGTACACGTGGCCCAGCGCCTGCGCTCCGTCGATGATCGTGAAAATACCGCGCGCATGAGCAGCGGCACACAGCTCCTTGACGGGGAGCACCGTGCCAAAAGAGGAAACGATGTGCGGCACTGCCAGGACCTTCGTCCTGCTGGTGAACGCGTTCAGGAATGCGATCACGATTTCGTCTGGATCACGTGGCGGTTTGGGCATGGCGACCTGACGGTACGACCCATTGCAGCGTCTGGCTCGCACGTCCCAGCCATGACGGCCGCCTGGATGCTCCTGGTCGGTGCCGAGAATCTCATCGCCTGGATTCAGGTCCAGCCCGTTGGCCACGAGATCCATGCCGGTAGTGGCATTTTCGAGCAGCGAGACTTCTTCCGTTGAAGCGTTGATCAGGGTGGCCATCTTACGGCGCAAAACGGTAAAGGGCTGGTAGCCTGAGATCCAATCATCGCTCTTGTAATCCCAGTCAGCGACATCGGCCGCCACCTTGCGCATGTGTTCGACAACGGTTTCGTACACGACGGCGGGCTGAGCGCCCAGCGTCCCGGTGTTGAAGAAAGCCTTGTTTTCGGGAAGGAGGTACATCTTACGGATCTTTTTCCAGAAAGCAGGATCTGCTGCGTTGGGGAATTCGAGAGTGAGAGCCCTCGTCTTTTCAAAGTCCCACTGCGCCTCGCTGGCGACGGCGGGCAAGGCCATTGCGAGCGACAGAGACTTGAGAAAACCGCGCCGTGAAACCATCGTATCTCCTCCTGTCAAGAGTTGGACCAAACCGGGAGCCGGCGTGCCTTTATTTCACAAAATCGTCGGCGATGCAATGCTTCTCAAAAGTAAGTGCAAAGCGCCTTCGGCGCGCCGGGAATCTGTGATATGTTCGCGCAATACCGCGGAGGATGGTATGAAGAGATCTGCGGGATTTCTGGTTTTTTTTATCGCGTTGATCACAACCTCTATTCCGGATGGAGCGCCGGCCGGATTTGTTGTTGCCTCGCTGCGGCCGGTTATGCTGTGCGATCAGGGCTGGAAGTTCCATCTGGGTGACGTCGCGGGAGCGTCGGACCCGGCCTTTAATGACCGCGCTTGGCGCACGCTCGATCTGCCGCATGACTGGAGTGTCGAACTTCCTTTCGATGCCAAAATGGCGAGCGGAACCGGGTACCTGCCGGGGGGAATCGGGTGGTACAGAACAGCGCCGGATCTAGCCAAGATTGCGGGCAGGCGCGTCAGCATTCGCTTCGACGGCGTGTACATGAACAGCGAAGTCTGGATCAACGGTCACTCGCTCGGCAAGCGACCCTACGGCTATGTCAGCTTTGAGTATGATCTCACTCCCTACCTCTCTCTGGCAGGAAAGCAAAATATCCTCGCAGTCAGAGTCGATCATTCCAAATATGCCGATTCGCGCTGGTATACCGGATCAGGGATTTACCGGCATGTCTGGCTGATCGCGACCGCAGATCTTCATGTCGCTCCCTGGGGAACCTTTGTCACCACGCCCGAGGTGACGATAAAATCTGCGACGGTCGCAATCAAGACACAAATCAAAAACGAGAGTTCCAAAGTCCGAGATGCCGTGCTCCGGACAACGGTCAAAGACCTGGAGGGCAAAATCGTCGTCACGGTCGAGACCCGGCACCCTGTCGATCCCGGTGCAGAGTACCGGTTCGAGCAAACTGCTGCGATTCTCAATCCGAGATTCTGGTCGCCCGACAACCCTTACCTTTATTCCGTGGTGAGCCTCGTAAGGGAGGGGAATGCCGACGTGGATGAGTGCACGACTCCGCTTGGCATCCGGACCATCTCGTTCGACCCGGACAAGGGCTTCTTCCTCAACGGCGCGAAGACGTTGCTCAAAGGGATATGCATCCACCACGATGCGGGGTCTGTGGGAGCAGCGGTCCCGGATCAGGTTCTCCGCAGAAGATTGCGGCTCCTCAAAGAACTGGGATGCAACGCCATCCGGACCAGTCACAATCCGCCGGCTCCTGAGTTACTGGAGATGTGCGACAGCATGGGGTTCCTGGTTATGGACGAAGCATTCGACGAATGGGCCAAGCCCAAGAAGAAATGGATCGAAGGCTGGAACGCAGGCACGCCGGGATTGCAGGGATATGCCGAACATTTCGACGAGTGGTCGATCAGGGATATCCAGAGCATGGTGGAACGCGACAAAAACCACCCGAGCATCATTCTCTGGAGCATCGGCAACGAAATCGACTACGAAAAAGATCCTTACTACGATCCGGAGTCGAAGGACTACAGGCCTGACAAGCCTTCCGCAGCCGATTTGCCGGTCATCGCGGTGAAGCTCATCAAGGCCGTCAAGGATATCGACTCATCTCGTCCCGTCACCGCCGCGCTCGCAAACATAACGGTCTCCAACAAATTTGGCCTGGCCGACCTCCTCGACGTCGTCGGCTACAACTACCTGGAGAAGTACTACAGTCCGGACCACACCCGTTATCCGGGAAGGAAGATCGTGGGGAGCGAAAACTCGCATGCCCACAGCGCATGGAAAGTGGTTGAAGATCTGGCTATCGCAAACGGCCAGTTCCTGTGGACCGGTTTCGACTACCTCGGTGAGGCGCGCCAGTGGCCGGTACGGAGCTCCAGCTCGGGTGTTTTGGATGAATGCGGTTTCAAGAAGCCTGCGTTTTATTTCCGACAAAGCCTCTGGTCCGAAAAACCAATGGTTTACATCGCTGCGAAAACTCCCCCCGCGCGATCCGAGGATGCGCGGTCGACAAGATCGGAGATCGTCCCCAGCTGGAATTGGCCGGTAAAGGTTGGCGATCCAATAACGGTTGTCGCTTATTCCAATTGCGAGAAAGTGGAGTTGCTCTTGAACGGGAAATCGCTGGGGGAGAAAGCCCTTGCCTCAGCGCAGGATCGCGTACTCTCTTGGGATGTTCCCTATACGGCTGGAACGCTGCGAGCCGTGGGAAAGAACGGAAACCAGACCGCAAGCTCGTGGGAACTCAAAACCACCGGCCCGCCGGCCCGCATCAAATTAAATGCCGACGCAACCACCCTCCTTGCCAACGGGCAGGATGTGGCTCATGTGGAAGTATCCGTCGTCGATTCCAATGGTGCCCTGGTCTATTCCGCCGGTAACACGATTCATTTTGAACTGACCGGCAGAGGGCGCATTATCGGCGTGGACAGTGGGGACATCCGCAGTCATGAGAGTTTCAAGGCATCCGCGCGCAACGCTTATCAGGGGCGGTGTCTCGTGCTTATCCAGTCCACACCGCAAGCAGGGACGATCCAATTAAAGGCGACTGCATCCGGCCTGCTCGAAGACAAGATTGCAGTGACTGCATCACCGGCGAAACGATGATGACGCTGCCCGTATCCCGCACCAAAATGAAAGAGGTGCGATTTGTGAGGTCGACGATGAACCTGAAGAGGGAATTGGCATTATTTGTGATCCTCATGCCTCTTAGCCTTGGGGCATGGTCCGGACCAGATCTTCGTTCCAGTACGGTCCGGCCCGATGCCGAAGGCCAGTCGATCGCGCAGGGCGATCCCGGCGCTTCGCTTGCGATTACCCATGGGCCGTACTTGCAGCTGCCGTCGGGCACCGCCATGACGATCGTTTGGCATACCAACAAAAAATGCGTTTCTAAGGTGGAATACGGCACGGGGGATGAGCTCGGCAATGCTGCGGTTAGCGGCCGGAATGGTCTGATCGACAATGACAGAACCAGCCACATCCTCCATCTCACAGGGTTAAAGCCGGGAACGACGTACAAATATCGCGTCGTATCCAGGGAGTTCGTCGGCTACAAGCAGCAGCACATCGTCACCTTTGGAGAGACGGCCACAAGCCCGGTCTATACCTTCACTACCCTCAACCCGGGCAAGGCAGGCTTTTCCTTCGCTGTCGTGTCGGATATTCATGAGCGGGCCGACGACCTCGAAGCCATGCTGGCTCAGAAATATTGCGAGGACATCGACTTTGTCGTCTACAACGGCGACATGCTCAACGACTTCATGCAATCGAATCAGATTTTCACAGGATTTCTTGATGCCACCGTCAAACGATTTGCAAAGACGATGCCCTTTATCTATGCGCGCGGAAACCATGAGGTCCGGGGCGGATATGCCAGGACTCTTCCGGATTACCTGCCGGAGTCTGATGGCCGGACCTGCTATTCCTTCGATCATGGCGGTGTGCACTTCATCGTGCTCGATTCCGGAGAAGACAAGGAAGACTCCCATCAGTACTACAACGGGTTGGTCGACTTTCAATACTACAGGAAGGAAGAAGCCGCCTGGCTGAAGAAGGACCTCGAAAGCGACGCCTGCCGCAAGGCAAAGTTCCGGATTGTGATTTCTCACATCCCGCCGCGGGGAGGCAAGGGCTTTGCCATTCAAGATGTCTGCGAGAACTTCGAACCTTTGATCAACAAGGCGAGAGTCGATCTCTGGGTGTCGGGCCATACGCATCGATTCCAGCGCGTGGATCCGGCCGCCGGGCAAAACAACTATCCGTTGATTATAGGATCCACCGACACCATTACACGCGTCGAAATCTCTCTGGCCGGCGCCAGGGTCATGGTGGCGAGACAGAATGGGGAGGTGCTATTGCCGCCGTTGCAGCTTGAGCGCGGACGGCGTAACCGCCAGCCCGCCCCGTGACGTAACGCGCAGCTCCGAAGGCAGCATCTTGCCCACCGCAAGTACGGCATCGATGGTCTCATCCAGAGGGATCAGGTTCTGGTAGCCCCCCATAATCAGGTCGGCACAAACGAAGGCGCTCGACGCGGCCACGGCGTTGCGCGTGTGGCAGGGAATCTCGACCATTCCTTGTACCAGATCGCACACTAATCCCATCGTGTTTTGAAAGGATATCGCCGCTGCATCGACCGCCTGCCGCGGCGTGCCGCCGCCGGCATCCACAACGGCGGCCGCCGCCATAGCTCCGGCAGCCCCGATTTCTACCTGGCAACCTGCGATCTCGGCAGCGAAAGTTGCACGCGCGCCCACGACCACTCCAATGGCGCCGGCAGCCAGCGCCGCCAGCGTAGCTCTCTCCCGATCGAGGCCGCGCTCCTCCATGAGGGTTGTCAGGACGCCCGGCAGCACACCTGCCGATCCACCGGTGGGCGCAGCGCACACCACACCCATGCCGCTGTTGACATGCATGACTGCCAACGCCCGAGCCGCTGCCCGCGTGTGCAGACCGCCGATAGCCAGCCTGCCTTCGCTGTCGGCGCGATAAATGCGGCCCGCTGTGGGAGTCAGCAATTGCATTTCCGGAATATGCCCTCCAAGACCTGCAGCGGCGGCCTCGCGCATCAGATCCACACGCCGTGCCATCTCCGTGATCACTTCGTGCTCGTTGATCCCAAGCAGCGCGGCCTCGTGAGCGAGCGCCAGTCTTCCTATGGTAAAGCCCCGCTCTTCTGCAAGAGCGACCAACTCGGCACCGCTCTGAAACAGCGGTGGCCCTTGTTTAACGTAGGCTACCGGCGGCGTTTCGAACACACGCGCGACTCCATCCATTGTTTTTATGGCTGCCCGCATCTCGGAATTCAAAGCGCGGCGGCGCCTGGCGTGGAGAAATTTCCAGCCGTCCCTTGCCTGCACATCCGGCTCGCCGAGCAGATTCCCGTCAGCGGCAAGGATCGCAAGCACGCCAGACTCGACTTCGCGGCGCAGCTCGCAAAGCACTTCGAAAGTCTGGCCTGTCACCAGCACCGGCCAACCGTCAATGCGGGTGATTTCGACCGACCCGCCGCCAATGGATCGTGCCCGCACAGCAAGCGTCTGCCCATGTGCGGCCCGCAGGCGGATGTCGGCAGCGTTCGGGTGATCGGGCTCGGTGAGGGGGCTGACTTCGAAAACCAGGTCGATACCTCGGGCCGATACCTCCTCGAGTGCCCGGAAGAAACGGGGATCGGTGAGGGGCAGACCCAGAATACCCATCGCGAAACCGAGGTCGACCCCCTGTTGCCGATATACTCGCCCGTAGGATCCACCTGGATCAAAAGTAATCCTTATCTCGGCGGGAGCCTCACGAAGCAGCGCGGCTACCAATCGCCCGATTTGATAAGATGCGGCCGTGTGCGAACTGGACGGACCTCGCATCACAGGTCCTAATACGTCGTTAAGAATGCTGATTCCTGCGGCTGTGGCTAAGGATTGGATCAACGCTCCTCCGTGATTGTCTGGTTATCTAAGAATCCCACAGAGTATCTGTCGTTGACAATGGATAACCATGTGTGCGATTCGGGCCAGTTTGGTATGATAGGGCATCAATCCCGGAGAGACCATATGCAACAGACTTCAGCGTTGGGAAGTGTGCGGCAAGGCGTCTTTCTTACGGGCTTCATCGTCCTATGCCTGGCTGCCGGCGGCGTCGGGGCGTTTCTGACCGCGCCCGCAGTCTCCACCTGGTATCGGCTGATCACCAAGCCATCCTGGACGCCGCCCGACTGGGTGTTTGGTCCGGTGTGGACCACGCTCTATATCATGATGGGGTGTGCCGGCTGGCTGATATGGCGCAGCGAAGACAGCCCAAGGCGGAGGCCGGCGTTGTTGATTTGGGCCTTGCAGTTGGCGCTCAATTTCTTGTGGTCACCGCTGTTTTTCGGATTTCATGCGGTGGGATTGGCGCTGATAGATATCTATCTTCTGTGGCTCCTGATCGGGCGATTTCTCGTCACCGTCTGGGCTCTTTCGCGCCCCGCAGCCTTCCTGTTCATGCCCTACTGGGCATGGGTGACCTATGCTACGGCGTTGAATCTTGGAATCTGGATCTTGAACCGGACCTAGTCGCCAAAGCAGGTACCGACAGCACGGGCAGCCCGTAGCAGCGGCAAATCCAGAGGCACGAGGCGCTGCTTGTCTGCGGCTTCCTCCAGCGGAATGTGAGTGACCGTCCTGCCTTTCATCACCACCAGTTGGCCGCACTCGCCTGACATCAGCAGGTCCACCGCCGCCCCACCGAACTCCGTAGCCAGCACGCGATCGGCAGGTACTGGCGTACCGCCGCGCTGCACGTGGCCCAGAATTACGGTGCGCGTTTCGATGCCTGTCGTTGCCTCGATATCAGCAGCGATCTTCTGGCCGATGCCGCCGAGCCGGATGGGATCGGGACTGGTTGGGTCGATGCGATTGACCACTTGCCGGCCATCCTTGGGCCGGGCTCCTTCGGAAATGCAGATGATGCTGAATCGCTTGCCCCGTTTGGAGCGGCTAACCACGAATTCGCAGACCTTTTCAATGTCATAGGGGATCTCGGGGATGAGAATGACGTCCGTACCGCTGGCAATGCCCGAGTGTAGAGCGATCCAACCGGCGTTGCGCCCCATGACTTCCACGACCATGACACGATGGTGGCTGGCGGCCGTGGTGTGGACGCGGTCGAGCGCATCTGTAGCAATTGACGCCGCGGTAGCAAAGCCGAATGTCACGTCCGTGCCAAAGAGATCATTGTCAATCGTCTTGGGGACGCCAATGCAGTTGATGCCGAGCTTGACGAAGCGCGAAGTCATGGTCATCGAGCCGTCACCACCGATCACAATGATCGCATCCAGATGGTTGTGAGCGATATGTTCGAGGCAGCGGTCGGTGACATCACGTATCTCGGTTGAACCATTCACATTGACGGGGTACCTGCGCGGATCAACCCGGTTATTGGTCCCCAGGATTGTGCCGCCGAGGGTTAGAATGTTGCTGACCGACTCGTTACTGAGCGGGTGCATTCGGTTCTGGATCAGGCCTAAGAAGCCATCTTCAATGCCTAAAACTTCCAGGTGATACCGACCCAGGGCGCTTTTGGCAACAGCCCGGATGACCGCGTTCAGGCCCGGACAATCACCACCCGAAGTTAATACGCCGATGCACTGGATTTTGCCCATGAGGAATCTCCGCTACGCGAAAAACCACGCCAATTGACCCAACCACCCATCTCTAATCGGCAAATCGACAAGTACCGGATAGGATTACTCAAGAGACGAACGACGATTGATGAGTGACGATTCCGGCTCATTGGACAGGACTTAGCGGGATAGGGCATCGATAGCTTTTCGTGCCCAATCGGCGTCATCCAGCATCGCCCGGCCGATCCCCACCAGATCCGCTTTCCCTTCCCGGATGATGCGATCCGCATGAGCAGGTTCGCGCACGCCACCCGTGACGATCACCGGGATCTTGATCCTTGATTTGACGGCCGCGGCATACGGGACGAAATACCCCGGTTCCTTGCCCACCCCGCGTGAGCCCTGTAAACCACCGGACACATCGATCAGACTGGCGCTGTTCTCGGCCAGCCGGACTGCGGCCAGGCAAGCATCCTCCAATTCGAGTCCCCCTGGGGTTTCATCGTGCGCCCCCAGGCGGACAAATGTCGGATATTTGGGCCCGAGGCGCCGCCGCACTTCACCGAGGACTGCCATGTGAATCCTCGACCTGTTCTGTACACTGCCCCCGAACTCATCGGTGCGCCGGTTGGTGAGCGGCGAGAGGAATTCCGAGAGCAGGAAACCATGCGCTGCATGGATCTCCACGGCATCGAATCCCGCGTCGCGGGCGCGCACGGCAGCGGCGCCGAATGCATTCACGACCTCGTCGATGCGGGATTTCGTGAGCTCCTCGGGTATCGCTCCGTCAGGATCGTAAGGGTGGCGCACCGCCGAAGGGGCGACCGGTCGAATCGCTCCCAAAGCCCCAGGAGCCACCCGGGAGCCTGCATGAGAAATCTGGAGAGCTGCGACGGCCCCCTCTCCCTTGATTGCGGTTGCCAGGCGGCGCAATCCTTCGATCAGGTCGTCGGCATACACGCCAATCTGCGTCGCCGAGTTTCTTCCCCCCGGGTGAACAAAAGCGTGTTCCACAATAATGAGTCCACAGCCGGCAGCGGCGCGCACTTTATGATATTCGATGATGTTATCGGTAACGCGCCCCTCAGGCGTTGCCTGGCCTGACCACATAGGCGGCATCACAATTCGGTTGCGCAAAGTGAGTCCGGAGAAGGAGATGGGTGTCAGAAGATTCGTCATGGTAATCATCCAAAAAAGGGTATCCTGCAAAATTTCAATTTCGGGAACCTGGCCTCTCCAAGCGAAAGGGCAGGTTTATCCTATACCAAAGTAGTCGCGCCCCGACAGCCAAAACTCCGTGGCTGGCGCCGGAGTCGGCCACCATTTTGCCAGTGCGGGCATAGGCCAGTCTTGGAGATGGAATGCGGTTGTATCTGCATTTCCTGGAAGCTCATTTTCTTAACGTCCTGGAAACCAGCGTCGAGTTTTGTGTATCCTTTGCTGAAAATGCGCATTAGATCTGGCGGATGGTTTCCAGGTTTGCGCATTTTGATCATCGCTAAGCGGCATAAGTAACCGTAGTTGGGACCCCCGAGCCACAGTCAGAGAGAGGGAGAAATCATGCGAAGGTTCACCGCTCACCTGTTGTTTTGGCTGACACCGTGGATTGCAGTTGCCGGTGTTGCCGGGCAACAGCCTGTGCCTCGTCCAAACCCGGAGTGGCTGTCGGCCCTGCGCGCGGTCGTCGAATCGGAGCAGGCCTTCGCGCGGAGCGCTGCGGAAAAAGGAACGCGTGACGCGTTTCTGGCTTTCATCGCTGAGGATGCCGTGCTTTTCCGTCCTCAGCCGGTCCCGGGCAAGAAGTACTTGCTCGACCGTCCTGCCGCGCCCGGGAAATTGAGTTGGAGGCCGGTCTTTGCTGACGTCTCGGCCTCCGGGGATCTGGGCTATACCACCGGTCCCTACGAATTCAGGAAAATCGCTGCCGACGCCGTCCCCTCATCCTATGGCAATTACTTCACTATCTGGAAGAAGCAGCCGGACGGCACCTGGAAGTTTGTCATCGATTTTGGCACTTCCAATCCCGAGCCCAAAAAGGCCTTGCCGGACTTCGACCCGAAGCAGGCAAAGCCTGCAATAATCCCCAAGGCAGGTGCAACTGCAGAAAACGCAGCAGCAGACCTGATCCTGTTCGAACGCAGGTTGTCGAGCATCAGTGCAATCCAAGGCGCCTCCGCGCTACAGGCCTTCGCCGCAGCCGATGCCAGATTTCTCCGTCCGGACCGCCAGCCTGCTATTGGGATAACGGAGGTTCGTACCGTGCTGACGGCCGAGCCGGGAGCGTGGACATGGGAGCCGATTAAGTCCGGGGCTTCCAGTTCCGGGGATCTCGGTTTCACTTATGGAACCTGCGAACTTCATACCAAGGCGGCGACCGGCAAACCCACTCAGCTGGGGTATTATCTGCGAGTCTATAAAAGGCAGCCTAATGGCGCGTGGAAGATGGTGGCGGAGGTGGTCAATTTCTAATGAGAATTGATCGCTGTCCATGCGCGAGAGCAGAGGATAAATCGCTGATAAGTGTAGGCTAAGTCAAATGTTAGCTGGTTTTATACGGATGATCCAAGTGGCCCTGCAAGATCCTGACGCCCCATTTTTCTCAACAAAATCCCTTTATTGTTCCCCGATTTGTGCGAAAATCATCCATTTTATGAGAAGGAGGAGGCATTCGCACGCCGCGCGGTGCGGGGCGAGGGGAGTGACTCTATCACGGCTGACCCTTGAATAGCAGGCGCGCATTGCAATTGCGGCGATCCGGGGAGGCGTTGGTGACGACGCTGAACCCGTTTGCGCGGTTGGTTGGGTATATGCACGCCGAAGGATAAAAGCAAATCCATGGACTGCGGCTCTGTCTCACGACAGACGCCGACGCAAACAAAGGCTCCCAGAAAATTATGCACACAGGACTCGATAAGGAAACTCTCGATCTGACGTTGCAGGCGATTACCGACTTTACTGACGGACGCCTGCCGGAGAGCAAACTGCTTGAACTTGATGCCACACATGAATTCCCGGCGGAAGTCGTCCACGACATGTGCGGCGCCGAATTAGGAATCCAGCTTCTCTTTATCCCCGAGGAGTTTGAGGGGATGGGAGGCGGTGCATTTGATGTGTACCGGATCTGCGAGCAGATGGCGCGCATCGACCTCGGCTTGGCCACAGGCGTTTTGGCGACTTTCCTGGGCAGCGATCCGATTATTTTCGGGGGCACGCACGAGCAGAAAAAGACCTGGCTGACGCGCATTGCCCGCGAAGGTTTGCTGATGGCTTACGGGGCCACCGAGCCCGAAGCCGGAAGCGACTTGGGTGCCTTGCGGACGACAGCCACCCCGGTCATAACCGATGGCAAAGTCACCGGCTATAAGATTAATGGCAACAAACAGTGGATCAGCAATGGCGGTGTCGCCGACCTCTATAGCATACTTGCGCTCACGCCGGGGGGGCCGAGCTGGTTCGTCGTCGAGAAGGGAACTCCCGGTCTCGGACACGGCAAGCCCGAAGATAAACACGGCATCCGTGCCAGCAATACCGCTACCGTTTCTCTGGAGGAGGTCTATGTCGACGCGGACCGTTTGCTGGGGAACCAGGAAGGTCAGGGGCTCATTCAGGCCCAGCTGGTATTTGGATACACGCGCCTGATGGTGGCCGCCTTCGGCCTCGGCGCCGGTTGTGCAGCCATTGACCGCGCCATACCTTATTCCATGGGCCGCATCCAGGGGGGGACACCGCTCTCCGAGAAGCAAGGCTATACCCACAAACTGATTGTGCCCCACGTCGTGCGACTCGAAGCCGCGCGATCCTATATCGAAGAGACTGCCGAGCGTATCGACAGCACCGGCGGCAACTTGAACACGGAAGGGGCCATTTCCAAGTATATGGCCACCGAGGTCGGCAATCTCGCGGCCGACGCCAGTATTCAGGCGCTTGGAGGCTACGGTTACACCCGCGAGTACATCGTAGAAAAAATCAAGCGTGATGCGCGTATCACCACGATTTATGAAGGAACTTCTGAGATCATGGAGATGACGATCTGCCGTGACCGCTGGCAGCTGCATCTAAAAACCAAAGGGCAGTATTACCATGAGATGGCGCAAGGGGTTGAGGCACTCCAGGCACGACATCCGAACATCGGCGCCGGCGTTGCGGGGCGCTGCCTCCATGGGCTTGCTGAACTTTTGGAGACCGCAAGAATCCACCGGTTGACCCGCCATCAGCACATTCTCTTCCGTCTGGGTGAGTTGGTCGCTTACGCTGAGTGCGCCGGCAGTTTTTCCCGGCGTGCGGCCCGCGCTGCGGAAGGGAAGTTGAACGAAAAAGGCAACACGCGTTACAGTGCCGAGGCTCTGGCCGCGATGAGCCGGGTTTTTGCACGCGAAGCGTCGACAAAGCTGGCGTCTGAGGGGATGCGCTGGGTTGTCGGATCTGCCGGACTGCAAGACAAAGAGGTCTCTGATCTCGAACACAAATTAGGCGTGCCTGCGCTGTACCGTGCGCAAGCCGGCCTCATTCAGGATCTGGACCAGGTCGCCGACATTTTATATGGGCGGAAATCCGCCTGAGGCATCTTCGGTTTTTCGCAAGTTATCGGGAAACTGGGGACCTGCAACCGCAAGGGTTGATCTGTTGTACACGTACCTGATCTTGACGGTTCCCCGGGCTGGCGCTCCAGAGCAGCACCTATCCCGACTGCAGCCGCTCTTCCGGAAGAGGCTGGGCTGTAGCAAGAAGGCATTCAATCTTCTTAAGTCCGGAGGGAGTGGAACGTAATGAAAGTATCGGCTCACAAAGCAGTTGCGATTGTCGGTGTAGGAGCCGTTCTGCCGGGGGCGCCCAACGCGCCTAAATTCTGGCAGAACATCAAGGATGGCGTCTACAGCATTACCGAAGTGCAGCCTGATCGCTGGGATCCAGCGTTGTATTACGATGCGGACCCGAAGGCCCCAGACAAGACCTACTCGAAAATCGGGGGATGGGCCCGGGAATGGGAATGGGATCCGCTGAAGTGGAAAATGCCGATCCCGCCCCGCGTGAGCCAGGCCATGGATCTGACGCAGAAATGGGCCATCGTTGCGGTCCGCGAAGCACTGGCCGATTACGGCTACCCGAACCGCCCGCTGGATGCGGAGCGCACTGCGGTCATCCTCGGTAACGCCATGGCAGGTGACACCCACCTCTACTCTGCCGCTCGCGTCCTGTTTGCCGACTATGCCGAGCAACTCGCCCACACTCCCGGATTTGTCGCCCTGCCCGCAGGCGCGCGCAAGGCGATCCTCGAGGAATTGCGCGCCGGCATCGGGAAACGTCTTCCGGAGATCACCGAAGACACGATGCCAGGAGAGCTTGCCAACATCATTGCCGGGCGCGTTGCCGCGCTCTGGGATTTCAAGGGTCCCAACTTCGTCGCGGATGCGGCGTGTGCTTCCGCCATGGCGGCCCTCAGTGCTGCAGTTGGCGGGCTGGTGGAAGGAGATTACGATGCGGTGCTCAGCGGCGGCATCGATGCCAATATGAGCCCCTCTACCTTCGTGAAATTCTGCAAGATCGGCGCACTTTCCCCAACGGGCTCACGCCCCTACGCCGCCGGAGCCGACGGCTTCATCATGGGAGAAGGCGCGGTCACCTTCCTGCTCAAGCGCCTGAGCGACGCGGAGCGCGACGGCGACCGCATTTACGCTGTAATTCGGGGAATGGGAGGATCGAGCGACGGCAAAGGTAAAGGCATTACGGCACCCAACCCGGTCGGCCAGAAGATCTGCGTGCGCCGCGCCTGGCACAACGCCGGCGTCGTGCCGGCTGCCGGCGGCTTGATGGAGGGCCATGGCACCTCGACAGTCGTCGGGGATGTCGTCGAGGTTCAGAGTTTGAGTGAGGTGTTTGCGGAATTCGGCCTGCCGCCCGGCTCCGTTGCGCTTGGTTCGGTGAAGTCAAACATCGGGCACCTCAAAGGCGGCGCAGGTTCGGCCGGCATCCTGAAAGCGATGTTTGCTTTGCACGAGAAGGTGTTGCCACCGAGTGTCAACTTCCATAAGCCAAATCCCGAGATCGATTTCAGCCGCTCGCCTTTCTATGTCATTACCCAGCTGAAACCCTGGGAGGTCGGCAAAGGCGCCGTACGCCAAGCCGGGGTGAGCGCTTTCGGCTTTGGAGGCACCAATTTCCATACCGTGCTGGAGGAGTACATCCCTGGCAGGATTGCTGCCGAGGCGAAGCTGCAAATATCGGTGCCTGCTGCAGAGTATCGAGCCGGCAAGATCGAGACGAAGACGCCGATGCGCGGCGCCATGGTGATTGGCGCCGGCTCCGAAGCCGAAATCATGGAACGGGTCAAGGCCGTACTGAAAGAGGCTGAGGCAGGCCGCGCCCCCGCGCCGGCAACTCCGGCCGAATCTGACCTGCAGTCGCAGGTCAGGCTGGCCATCGATTACGGTGATGCCGCCGAACTTGCCGACAAATGCGGCAAAGCGCTAAAGGCGTTGGAAGAAAATCAAACGGGCCGTTGGAAGGCTTTGCGAGCCAAGGGCATCTTTTTGGGGCACGGCCCCGCGCCCAAAGTGGCGTTCCTGTTTGCGGGCCAGGGTTCGCAGTACGTCAACATGCTACGGTCCATGCGTGAAAGCGAGCCGATCGTCGCAGAGACCTTTGCCGCCGCGGATCGCGTCATGCAGCCCCTGCTGGGCAAGAAACTGTCGGAGTGCATTTTCCTCGATGAGGCCGACGAAAAGGCTCTGGCGCTCGCCGAGCAGGATCTCAAACAAACCGCTATCACCCAGCCGGCCGTGCTGACGACTGAGACTGCGCTCTTGCGCGTTCTCGGCGCCTACGGGATTACCCCGGACATGGTCATGGGACACAGCTTGGGCGAATATGGCGCCCTGGTAGCATCCGGCGCTATGTCTTTTGAAGAAGCCTTGCGAGCCGTCAGCGCCCGCGGCAACGAGATGACCCGATGCGCGCTCGACGACAATGGGGTGATGGCTGCGGTTTTCGGTCCGATTGCCGAGATCGAGAAAATTCTTGCTACTATCGAAGGTTACGTGGTCATCGCCAATATCAACAGTTCCAAAGAAGCCGTGATTGGCGGCGAGACCGCGTCGGTGGAGAAGGCCATGGAGGCCGTGCGCGCGGCTGGTTACCGGGCGCAACAGCTCCAGGTCAGCCATGCATTCCACACCAAGATCGTTGCTCCGGCCAGCGAGTCCCTTGCTCAAGTGCTATCCAGCATGAAACTGCAGTCGCCGACGATTCCCATCATCTCCAATGCCACCGGTAACTTCTACCCGATGGGGCCGGGCGTGGTTCCTGAGATGATCGATCTGCTGGGCAAACAGGTGGCCTCGCCGGTGCAGTTCGTCAAGGGATTGAATACGCTCTACGATGCCGGTGCGCGGGTTTTTGTTGAAGTGGGTCCCAAGCGTGTGCTTTACGGTTTTGTAGAGGATGTGCTCGGCGATCGTGAAGGGGTGGTTTCGCTCTTCACCAATCATCCGAGAATCGGAGAAGCTGCATCCCTGAATCTGGCTTTGTGCGGGCTGTATGCGGCCGGCCTGGGAATCGGAAAGGCGACTGTAGCGGTGCCACAGCCGGCGGTGATCGAAGCCAAGCCTGATACTCGGATCCCGGCTGCAAATAGGGAAGTGGCTCCGGCTCCAAGCCGACCGACATTGCCGCCGCCGGTTGCTTTCCCCGCGCCCCTATCGATGCCCGCAACCGTTCTAGCGGACGCAGATCGATACGTACATCTAGGTCATCTGTTTGCCGATTTTCTGGAGAAGAGTTTTCAGGTCTATTCGGGTTCGAGACCTGCGCAGGCCCCGGCGCGCATCTGCATTACGGGGGCGTCTCTGGGTCTTCCCGGCGTGGAGCGGGTATTCGACGACTCCAATATCGAACGAATTCTTCGCGGAGATCAGTTCATCCACCTGGTCCCGATGGAGAAGCGCCGCGCGATGTTAGAGAAAAACATCACTCGGCTGGTCAAAACCGAAGCTGGCGAGGGCAGGTTCGAGACTATCGAGAGCCTCGACGACGTCATTAAGCTCGCAGCGCGGGCCAAGGAGCTCAACCTGGTACGCGATTTCGGATTTCCCGAGGACCGGCTTGCGGCTCTCGACCATGTCACGCGCCTGGCCATCGCAGCAGGCATCGATGCGCTGCGCGATGCTGGCATTCCCCTGGTCATGCGGTACAAAACCACCACCAAGGGAACCATGCTTCCCGACCGATGGGGATTGCCCGATGACATGCGGGACGACACCGGCGTGCTCTTTACTTCCGCCTTCCCGGGCTACGATTCCTTTGAGGAAATCATTTCGGGATTCTATCGGGACAAGATCCGCCACGAGCGTCTCGAAGAGCTGAAGAACCTGCGGGCGAAGGCATTCAAGTTCGGCGGCAACGGTTTGGTCGAGGAGCTCGACCGTCGCATCGCCGAGCTGAAGGCTGAAATCGACAGCAACCCGTATCGATTCGACCGTCGATTCCTGTTCCGTGTGCTCTCGATGGGGCACTCGCAGTTCGCTGAATACATCGGCGCCCGCGGGCCCAACACCTCCACGAATGGCGCCTGTGCCAGCGGTACGCAGGCGGTAGCCATTGCCTCCGATTGGATTCAGGCCGGGCGTTGCCGCCGCGTGATCATTATTTCCGCCGACGACGTCGTTTCGGACAACCTGATTGGCTGGTTTGGCTCCGGCTTCCTTGCCTCGGGTGCGGCGGCTACCGATGAAATTGTGGAAGAGGCCGCAACCCCGTTTGATCGCCGGCGCCATGGGCTGATCATTGGCATGGGCGCTTCCGCGATGGTGGTGGAGAGCCTGGATTCTGCGCGCGATCGCGGATTGACGCCTATTTGCGAGGTGCTGGGCTCCGTGGCGGCAAATAGCGCCTATCACGGCACGCGTCTCGACGTCAGCCATATCTGCCAGGTGATGGAAAAACTGATCTCGGAGGCTGAATCGCGGTGGGGCATCAACCGCTTCGAGATCGCGCCGCAAACGGTATTCGTTTCGCACGAAACGTACACCCCGGCGCGCGGGGGCAGCGCATCGGCTGAAGTCTTCGCACTGCGCTATGTCTTTAAGGATGCCGCGGACAAGATTGTGGTCGCGAACACGAAGGGCGCGACCGGGCACCCGATGGCTGTCGGGATTGAAGATGTTGTCGGTGTCAAGATTCTGGAGACCGGGATTGTGCCTCCCGTGCCCAACTTTAAAGAGGTGGATCCTGAACTGGGCATGCTGAACCTCTCGAAGGGAGGACATTACCCGGTGCAATATGCCTTGCGGCTCGGCGCCGGTTTCGGCTCTCAGATCTGCATGACGCTCTCGCGCTGGACTCCTACCCCGGACGGGCAGCGACGCAGCCCTGATGCCCTGGGCTTCACCTACCGGATCAACGATGCCAATGCCTGGCGTGCCTGGCTGAAGCGCATCAGCGGCTACGAAGCGCCTGAGATGGAGGTGCTGCAACGAACATTGAGAATCAAGGACCAAGGTCCTGCCGCTCTTGCGACGAGTGCCCCGGCTCAAATCCAGGCGACGGAAGTTGTGGCGGCTCCTGTACCCGTGGCCGTGGTGCAGCTGCCCGTCGTTGCGCCGGCACAGCCTGCCGATGCTGCAGCAGCACCGGCTCAGGCTCAGACTGGGCCTGCAGTTTCTGTGGATCCGGTTCAAGTGGAAGTAATGCGCATCATTTCCGATAAGACCGGCTATCCGACGGATATGCTCGACCTGGAACTAGATCTGGAGGCCGACCTTGGGATCGATACCGTCAAACAGGCGGAAATGTTTGCTGCCATCCGGGCAGCGTATGACATCCCGCGTGATGAATCCCTGAAACTGCGGGACTTTCCAACGTTGGCCCACGCCGTCAAATTTGTCTACGATCGCCGGCCGGATTTGAAGGCGCCGCTCAAGGCTGCCGCCACTGCGGCTCCGGCTGCACCGGCAGCGCCTGCTTCCGTACCGCAGGCTGTGGCTGCGGCGCCTGTTCAGGATGCCGTGAAAGAAAGAGTGATGGCGATCATCGCCGAAAAGACCGGCTACCCGCCGGATATGCTCGACCCGGAACTCGATCTGGAGGCCGATCTCGGCATCGACACGGTCAAGCAGGCTGAAATGTTCGCAGCCATCCGCGCCGAGTACGATATCCCACGCGACGATGCCCTGAAGTTGAGGGACTTCCCGACGCTCAGGCACACGATCCAGTTTGTCTACGACCGCCGGCCGGACTTGAAGGCTCCTGTGATTGCGGCTGTGCCTGCGGCTCCGGCCACACCTGCGGTTGCTGCCGGACCGGCAGCCCAGTCGGCTCCCTCCGCGGATCTTGCGGAGGAACCGGTCAAGATCAAGGTATTGCAGATCATCGCCGAGAAAACCGGCTATCCATCCGACATGCTCGACCTGGATCTTGATCTCGAGGCGGATCTCGGCATCGACACGGTCAAGCAGGCGGAGATGTTTGCAGCCATCCGCGCCGAGTACGATATCCCGCGTGACGACACACTAAAATTGCGGGATTTCCCAACGCTGAAACACACCATCCAGTTTGTGTATGATCGCAGGCCGGACCTCAAACCCGCTGTAACTCCAGCGCCGGTTGTGGCTCCCGCTCCGGTCGCAGTTGCCCCAGCAGCAGTTGCTGCTGCACTCGTCGCGGCAACTCCGTCTGCCGGGGATACAGTGAAAGACAAGGTCCTGCAAATCATCGCTGCGAAGACCGGCTATCCGCCGGACATGCTTGATCTCGATCTTGATCTCGAAGCGGATCTTGGCATCGACACGGTCAAGCAGGCGGAAATGTTTGCAGCCATCCGCGCCGAGTATGATATCCCGCGCGATGATGCGCTGAAGTTGCGGGATTTCCCGACGCTGAAGCACACGATCCAGTTCGTGTTCGATCGCCGTCCCGATCTCGCGCAGAAGCCGGAAGGCGCTCCTGCTCCACCGGCTCCGCCCGCCGCAGGACCTGCAGTGGAGGAAACCGGAAGCCAGACCATCGTGGGCAGCATGGAAGCGGCGGCCGCACTGCCGCGCCGCGTTCCTTTCCCGAGACTTCGCCCGGCGCTCGGGCTCTGCAAAGCAACCGGCGTACAACTCACATCGAAAAGCCGGGTCATCGTGATGTGCGATCAGGGCGGGGTGGGCAAAGCGCTGGCCGGCAAGCTCGAAAAGCTTGGCGTACAGGTTCTTGCCATAACGGATGCCCCGGACGCGGATACGCTCACCGGCCGCATCGAAGAATGGAAAGCACAGGGGCCGATCCAAGGCGTCTATTGGCTGGCGGCACTCGATCAGGAAGCGGAGATCGGGGCCATGGACCTTGCTTCCTGGCGCGAGGCAACCCGGGTGCGGGTGAAGCTCCTCTACACGGCGATGCGAGCTCTTTATGATCATGTCGGTGAGCGCGGGACGTTCCTCGTCTCCGCGACACGGCTGGGAGGGTTGCATGGATACGACGAGGCCGGCGCCCTGGCTCCGCTCGGCGGCTGCGTCACCGGATTCACCAAAGCTTTCAAACGGGAGAAAGGCGATGCGCTCGTAAAGGCCATCGACTTCGAACCCAGCCGGAAAACCTCGGCCTTGTCCGAAGTGTTGATCGAAGAAACGCTCTCGGATCCGGGCGCCGTCGAGATTGGGTATCGTCAGGGACAACGCTGGACGATCGGCCTCGAGGAGAAACCTTTAAGCCCGGATGCGGCCGGACTAACCCTCGGAAAAGGAACCGTGTTTCTGGTGACCGGTGCTGCCGGGAGCATCGTTTCAGCCATCACCGCGGATCTGGCTGCGGCCTCGGGTGGGACCTTCCACCTGCTCGATCTCGCGCCCGCCCCTGATCCGTCCAACGCCGACCTGAAGCGGTTTGCCACGGACAAGGAAGGCTTGAAGCGGGACATTTTTGAAAGGATGAAGGCGCGTGGTGAACGTGCCACCCCAGCGCTGGTCGAAAAAGAGATGGCCGCCCTCGAGCGCTCCTACACGGCTCTGGCCGCTCTCGAAGCCGTTAAAAAAGCCGGCGGCGCCGCGCATTACTATTGTGTCAATCTGCTGGATGCGTCCGCGGTTGCTGCGGTCATGAAAAAGGTTGCGTCCACCAGCGGTCGGATCGACGTAATGCTCCATGCCGCAGGCCTGGAGGTGAGCCGTCTGCTTCCGGATAAGAAGCCATCCGAGTTCGAGTTGGTCTTTGACGTCAAGAGCGATGGCTGGTTCAATCTGCTATCCAACCTGGGGGATATGCCCCTTGGAGCCGCAGTGGTATTCAGTTCGATTGCCGGCCGGTTCGGGAATGGCGGTCAGACCGACTACAGCTCTGCCAATGATCTGCTATGCAAGAGCATTTCGAACTTCCGTTCGACTCGGCCCAAGACCTGCGGGATCGCGCTTGACTGGACCGCCTGGAGCGGTATCGGCATGGCGGCGCGCGGATCGATACCGACGGTGATGAAACAGGCCGGTATCGATATGCTCGCGCCGGAGGCCGGCATTCCTTTCGTTCGTCGCGAACTGATCGCCGGTGGGCGGGGGGAAGTAGTCGTTGCTCAAAACCTCGGCATCATGCTGAAGGAGTTCGATGAAAGCGGCGGGCTCGATGTGGCAAAGACTGGTGCGGTGGATGCCGTTCCCGGCGTGATGACCGGCAAGGTTGTCGGCATGGGCTTATATAGCGGGCTCAGGGTCGAAACCATGCTCGACCCGGCCAGGCAGCCATTCCTTTACGATCATCAGATCAACGGTACTCCGGTACTGCCGGGCGTGATGGGAATCGAAGCACTGGCAGAGGCAGCGAGGCTCCTCTATCCGGAACGGCACATCGGCGCCATCGAAAATGTGGATTTCCATTCACCGTTCAAGTTCTACCGATCCCAGCCGCGAACCGTGACCTTGCGAGCGGACTTCACGGCGGAAGGCGATGACATCGTTGCTGACTGCCAGCTGATCGGCTCCCGAGTGCTCCATGGGCAGTCGGAACCGGAAGTTACCACGCACTTCGAGGCCAGAGTGCGGCTGGTGACCAATCCATCGCGACCTGCGAAACAAAAGGCCGTGGTGAAGCCGGGCAATGGCAACATGGTGCAGGCTTCCGACATCTACCGGCTGTACTTCCATGGTCCCGCGTACCAAGTCGTCGAAAGCTCCTGGCGCGCGGGCAAAGAGGTGGTGGGCTTGTATGCCTCCAATCTGCCTGCAAATCATGAACCGGACAGCTTGTCGACTCTGGTCTCGCCCCGTTTGATCGAGTTGTGTTTCCAGACGGCCGGCATGTGGGAACTGGCGACCAAGGCCCGCATGGGACTGCCCCATCGTGTGGATCGGCTCAGCATTCACAAGGCACCCGATGCCGAACAGGCCAGACTGCACTCGGTGGTGACGCCGAATGAGGATGGCGGCTTTGATGCGCGTGTCGTGGACCAAAAGGGAAACATCTGGCTGGCGCTCAGCGGCTACCGCACCATGGCGCTGCCGGAACCCGTCGACGACGCGCTGCTGGAGCCCCTCCGGAAAGCGATGCGTTAGAAGCCTCAAACTGTAGATGAACCCAGGGAGATTCAACATGCATCTAGGTTCATCTATGTTGATCTGCGGTTCTTTGATGGACGGCGCCACAGTCTATTATCTCATCCAAAAACTCTCCGACCTTCCGGGTGATCAGCACTGGCTTTCGGCCGGCGAACATGCCCGCGTCGCCGGCTTCCGCTTTCCCAAACGCCGCAACGATTGGATCCTGGGACGTTGGACTGCCAAAAGGGCGTTGCGCTCATTTTTGATCCACACCGGCCGGCATGCGCCGGAATTCTCGGAAATCGAAATCCGCAGCGCAGCCGACGGCGCTCCTGAGCCCTATATGTTAGGAAGCCCCGCGCCTGTCGCGCTGGCACTCAGCCACAGCGGTGAACAGGGATTTTGCGCCTTGGCCGCCGCCGATATCGCTTTGGGCTGTGACCTCGAAATCGTGCAAACGCGCGATACAGCGTTCATCCATGATTATCTTTGCGACAAGGAAATGGCGCTGGTGTCGTCGGCCCCCGTCGATCGGCAGCCGCTGATCACCACGCTGATCTGGAGCGCAAAAGAAAGTGCCCTCAAGTGCCTCCGCGAGGGGTTGAGGCGTGACACCCGCAGCGTTCTGGTCAGCCTCTCGGGTCCCGGAGAGTCAGGATGGAATCCGATGACCGTGTTGTGCCGGGAATCGTCGCAGACTTTCTACGGATGGTGGCGAAGCAGCGGCGCACGGGTGCAGACCATCGCGGCCGATCTTCGTATGACCGAGCCGATTCAACTCCCTCTTGCCGTCGACGGTTAATCCGCACAAAGTGGGCGCCGTGCGGCGCACGGCGCTCAGAGCCCTGGATTATTCGATCCTACACCCCGTCAGGCGAAGTTATCTCAATACTCACCCGCCGTTGGATTGGCCAGCTTTTTCAGCGCCGGGCTGAAAACAGTGGCCCCGGGTGAGCGCGAGCGAGCCCGGGGTAGGAAATATGATCTTGGCTGAGCCCTGGCAGGGGCGACAGAAAACCCCTGAAATTGGATGACTCTTGCTGCTCCTTCAGGGCTTCTGGGAAATGCTTGCCTTAACCGGGGGCGGCGCCGCTTTGCGGCTTGCCCCCGGCTACTTTCTCGGGTCCCTCCGGGACGCCCAGTTTTGAGACAGTCTTGGCGGCCGGGGCCCGCTTGGCAGGCTCGGCAGTTTCCGGGATTCGGATTAAAAGATGTTCTGCTGAATGTCGAAGGATGCGCAGACTGCACGGATCTCATCCGCAGTCAGGCCCTCGCCCCGTTCACCAGCGATAAGGTTTAGGTACTCGTAGCGCGCGCCGACTTCGGCGTACTCGATCCGATCGGAGGCGCGCTTGACGGATTGATCCGAGCGCGCCATCACACCATGTTTGCCCCATACCACCACGCGGTGCGCTCGCAGGGACGCAACCGTCGCGGCCATAAGTTGCGGCGATCCCGGTACCAGGAACGGGATATATCCCAACCCCTCAGGCAACTGGACAATCATCTCCGGTTGCCAGCGCAAGAGATGGCGGTTCAAATACTCCTCATTCTGATAGCGCTCAATATGGCTGAGATAAGTCAGATGCAAAGGCTGGGCATGAATTACTGCGTGGAAGTTGGTGCCGGTGGCACAAACCTGATCGCGATGGACGGCCAGGTGCGAATTGAACTCGGTGGTGAGGCGGGCAAACAACCTGCGGGGCGAAGCGTACAACTTTCCAGTCCGCCCGCCCTCATTCACGGTCACAAAACCCATGTTGGCCACCGGGTCCAGAATGATCTCACGCAGCCGTCGTCCTGAACCCGAGATCATGAAGGATTGGCCTGCCAATTCCGGGACCGCCTCGGGCAATTCGATGATCTCGGCCACCGTGAATTTTCGGCGCGGATCGACCGGCCAGCCCAGATAGATCGAGATATTGCCGGCCGCACCTTCGAGTGCCTCGATTTCGGACAAGCGTTTTCCAGCCTCGCCAATCGCAACGAGAAACTCATCCAGTTCGGGAAGTGGTGCGTCAAGGGACATACTTGCTCCTTTGCACTCCAGCTGCGGCTATCGGAAAACCTGGAGGAATCTAAACACGAGCAGGCCGAACAAGATGATCAGATAGATACGCAGGAAATAAAGCGCGAAGCGCACCATCGGAGTCATCTTTATTCGCGGCATTTCTCCTCCCTCCTTATGGATTTTGGATTGCGGATTTTGGATTGTGGACTCGGTTAGACGACCGATCCAAAAGCCAAAATTATATTAATGCGCTGTGCCCTTCATCAGATCATTGTAACGAATGACTCCCAGCAAATGATCCTCCGCATCCACCACCGGGATCATCCGCAGGTGGTACTTGTCGAAAATTTCCGCAACGTCCTCCTGAAGGTCGTCCGCTTCCGCGGATACCACCGGTGCGATCATGATGTCAGCCAGAGTTTGCTGATCCGAGGCGAGCACGAGCTCGCGCAGATCGACCACGCCCTGAAGGATCTTCAAGTCATCGCCCATGACATAGGAGTAGGAAATTGCCTGCCGATCCAGACCGGATTCGCGGATGGCGCGCAGGACGTCACCTACCTTGGCCGTGGCGGGAAAAGAAAGATAATTGGAGTCCATCAGGCTCCGGGCTTGCGCCTCCTGTTCCGACAAGATCGACTTTATGCGCGCCGCGTTTTCAGGCGGCAGCAGCTCGAGCATTGCTACCATATGATCGTGGGGCAGCACGGCAAGCAGCTTGGCCAGCTGCGCCACGGACATCTCTCCCAGGATCTGCCCGGCGCGTTCCCGGCGCAGGTTGGAAATCAACTGGCGCTGGGCGCGCGGTTCGGCCTCGAAGAGAGTCTCGGCGGCCTTTTCCGAGTCGAGGGCAGAGAAGAGCGCCTGCTGCTCCTGTCCGCTCAGCTCTTCGAGCGCGTCGGCAAGATCCTCGCTGGGAAGTTCCTTGAGCTGACTGCGCGTGACCGATAGGGACACCTTGTCGGTCTTGACCGCGTCTTCGACGGACAGGGGCTGGACGTATTTCCACGAAATCAGATCTTCCTTGACCCAGCGACGGCCTCGCAGACCCATCCGCCGCAGGAATCCGTTAAATGATGTGTCGACGTGGATCAGCAGCAGTTGGCCCTTGGCCTCGAGCATGTGAATGTCGTTTACCACCTCGGTGCGTCGTCCGTCCATGTCGAGGATCGTGCGGCCGAGCAGGTGGTTTCCGGCCAGAATCCAGCCGGGTTGATCGACGAAAGGCGGATAGGTTTCTCCCTGTTCAGGAGGCTGCACAAAAATGGCATCATCTTCCACGCGGAGAACTCGCGCCCAGGGTATGAATTGCGTCGGCTTGCCCCAGCCAAATTCGAGGTAGATGCCGACCGCTTCCGGATAGGGTTCCTTGATGGCAAATACCAGATCCGACAACTTGCCCACCCGGTCTGTGATTTTTCCGATGCAGATCGGGCGTTTTATCAGGTCGGCATAATAAAGGAACCGGAAATTGGCGATGCCTGGCGGGAGATCCAGGATCCTCGGAATCGCATTATTTCCCACTGCTGACATGGCAACCTCCTATCCGGCGGTCCTGAACCAGTTTGGGAAGAGCGTGCTGACCGCGAACAGAGTGGACATGATCGTCACAAACAGCACGATGCTCCAATTGACGATGTTTTGGGTGCGCGTATTTACCTTGTCTCCCATGAATTCCCTCGAGTTCAGAATCAGGATCAGGAACACGAGCGCTGAGGGCAGGAGGGTAACCGCGACGACCTGGACGAACATAGTAATGGTGATCAGCGGGGCGCCGGGAATCAAAACGACGGCTCCCGAGGTGAACAGCATAAGAAGATACACGCCATAAAACCACGGGGCTTCTTTGATCTTCTTGTTGAGCGAGTGGGCCCAGCCGAAAACCTCGCCGACCGCCCAGGAAGTGGAGAGCGAGATGCAGAGGGCTCCCAGGAAGCCGGCATCGAACAGGCCGATGGCAAAAAGCGTGCGTGCAAGCTGGCCCTGTCCATGGGGGAGCAGCGGCACGAGCGCTTGCGCCGTCTGCTGGGCATCCTCGACGACGATGGGCGGTTGATGGTAATGGAACGCGGCGCCGGTGGCGATGATGATGAAGGCCGCAACGATGCAGGTTATCAGCGAGCCCACGAATGTGTCCACCTTGCCGAATCCGATGTCGTGCAGATCGAGCCCTTTATCAACCACCGAGCTTTGCTGAAAAAAGATCTGCCAGGGCGTGATCGTTGTGCCGATGTTGGCCAGGATGATGAAGAGGAGCTCCCCAGTCAAGCCGGTCGCTAGGGTGGGCACAAGCAGGCCATATGCGACCGAACTCCATGCTGGCGCCGTCGGCGTTTTCATCGCCCAGAATGCGGCCGGGATGTAGACCAGGTTGAAAGCACAGAAGAGAAGCGTGACCTTCTCAAAAGTCCAATAGCGTCCGGATACGACCACCGCAAATAGGAGCAGGGTGATGGCAACAAATGTCAGCCAGGGTGGGATGCCGAACAAGCTCATGGCCGCTGTCATCCCGATGTATTCGGTTACCAGCGTCAGCCAGTTCACGATCGCGAGATCAATAAGCGAAAACCAGCCCCAGAAGCCACCGAAGCCCTCAAAGATGGCCTCAGCGTGGCCGCGCTTGGTGACTGCCCCGAGTCGAACCGTCATCTCCTGCACATAGTAAGCCATCGGGACCAGGATAAAAAAGATCCAGAGCAGGCTGAACCCGTATTTGGAGCCGGTAACAGCGTAGGTGGAAATGCCGCCGGCATCATTATCGGCGACCATGGTTATGATTCCCGGACCCAAAACCGCCAGGAAAATGAGAATACGTCTCTGGGCGCGCGTTAGGAGATGAAAGGTTTTACTGATCCAGTACATGGGCCGCTCCCTCTCTCGGTCATGGGACCATTTCCTTTCGGGCGCGTGTCGTGATCGCGCGATCCTGTGGTGCAAGCCGCAGGTTCAAAATATTAAGGTGTGGAGAGAGGGGCGAGAAAGGAGGAAAGCCGGGGGGCTTTAATCCGCTTCTGCCTCAGGCCAATGGGCCTGACGGAGGCGGGGACGGTCAGCGTCCGCTAGTCAGGCCGGTCAGCACGACTCCCCGTTTTCTGGGTGACTGCCATCATCCGACATTTCGATACGCTCCTTACGACGCAGACGGCGTCGAACCGGAAAATGCCATCAAGTCGATGGATATAACAGTTCAAGATCGGCATGTCAATCGAAACGATTACAAAAGCCTCTGTCAGGAGTAAAATCAAAATTTACCCTGCAATCATCATCATTCAGAAAGGGAGACGACGTGGCGTATCAACCCTCGGATACTCGTTACGATCAGATGTTGTACCGGCGTTGTGGCCGGAGCGGCCTGAAATTGCCGGCGATATCCCTCGGCCTCTGGCATAACTTCGGCGGCATCGACAAGCTGGAGAACGCACGTGCCATGGCGCTTCGAGCTTTCGATCTTGGCATCACCCATTTCGACCTGGCAAACAACTATGGACCTCCGCCAGGGTCGGCGGAAGTGACATTAGGGAAAATCCTGGGCCGGGAATTGGCGCATTACCGCGATGAGCTAGTCATCTCCACCAAGGCGGGATACCTCATGTGGCCCGGTCCTTACGGCGAGTGGGGTTCGCGCAAGTATCTCATCGCCAGTCTGGATCAAAGTCTTCTGCGCATGGGGCTCGACTATGTGGACATTTTTTACTCCCATCGTCCCGATCCCGAGACGCCCATGGAAGAAACAATGTCCGCCCTCGATCAAATCGTCAGAAGCGGCAAGGCCCTGTACGTTGGCATCTCCTCCTATGATGCTGATCAAACACGCCGTGCGGTGGCCATCCTGCGCGGCCTCGGCACGACCTGTCTCATCCATCAGCCTAAATACAGCATGTTCAATCGCTGGATTGAAAGCGGTCTGCTCCGGGTCCTTGAAGAGGAAGGCGTCGGCTGCATCGCTTTCTCTCCCCTTGCCCAGGGACTGTTGAGCCATAGGTATCTTGAGGGCGTCCCGGAGGATTCCCGGGCCGCCAAACCGCACGGCTTTCTGAGCTGTGACGATGTCACCACCGAAAAGCTCAGGCGCGCGCGGGAGTTGAACGAAATTGCAAAGATGCGAGGTCAATCGCTGGCGCAAATGGCGGTGGCCTGGGTGCTGCGCCATCCCTGGATGACATCGGCGCTCGTCGGTGCGAGCAGGGTTGCGCAAATCGAGGATGTCGTTGGAGCGCTTTGTGGCCTGAAGTTCGACGATACCGAACTGGCGGCAATCGAAAAGGCACTGGAGTAGAAAAGAACCTGACAACCACGAAATACACGAAATATACGAAAGGAACTTATACTTTCCAGGCATTTTGTGGTTTTGCTGCGCTGATGCTGCGCGGGCGTGGAGTGCCAAATTTGACGCACTGCAATTTCCTGTAGTAGGTTGAGATTTTGGGCGGTTGCCCTGAAGGGGATGCATGGATCGGGAGACGGCGGAACATTGGATGCGTGAGGCCCTCCAAGAGGCCCGCAAAGCTGAGAGCGTTGGAGAAGTGCCCGTCGGCGCCATCGTGCTCATCAACGGCAAGATCGTCGGGCGGGGGCACAACAATTCCATCCAGGCCCACGATCCCTCCGCTCACGCTGAAATCCTGGCGCTGCGCATGGCAGCCCGAAGTATGAAAAACTACCGGCTGCCGGGCTCGATCCTGATAGTGACGGTGGAGCCGTGCGTGATGTGCGCTGGGGCTCTAGTCCAGGCTCGGGTCGAAGAGGTCATTTACGGGGCAGCCGATCTCAAAGCGGGCGCTCTCGATTCGCACTTTCATCTTGCGGCTGCGGTGCAGCTGAATCACCAGTTTGAGGTGATGTCAGGCATCCTCGAAGAAGAATGCAGTTCGCTGATGCGCACATTTTTTGCGGTGCGTCGGCAGCCTTTTCCCGACTAGACATCTTCTAAGGGTGAAATTGTAACGGATGAAGCAAGTTTTTTGAGCGGCCTCAAAATCGGCATCGGCGTAGATCCTTTGAGAACGCCATGATCTCTCGTCGGTTTGAGGCGAAGCTTCGCTAGGAGCCCGTCCGAGAATTAGGAGGGGCCGTGTTCCGAGCGCCGCCGGAACCCGAAGGGCGCATGGGGCTTGCGGGGCGATCTCCGCGTTGCTCGTCGTCAACGATGTGCACCGACATCGCCTCCTCCTAGCGCCTTGAGCTCGCCCCGCAAGCCCCATGCGCGCGACCCCTCCTAATTCTCGGACGGGCTCCTAGGACATTCCGCTAGAGGCCCTCATCAAAATAACTGAGGCCGTGCGGGCGGCTCCGTGCGGAGAGACTCCACCAGGCGCGGGATGACGCTGGTGACAGGCGCCTCCGGGTCGGATTCGCTGAGCAGCCGCTGTCGGCTGATCGAGCGACTGACGGCGGGGTCTTTGGGAAGGGTGCCGGTGAGATGGAGTCGCACCGGGATGCCGCCATCGACCGATAGAAATCTGGACACTACCTGTTGAAGATGAGTCGCAATCATCGCACCCGACTTTTCGGGGCAATGGGGATCGGCCTGATTTACCACCAGGCGATAATCCGTACAGCCGAAGCGGAGCGATAGGATTTTTACCGTCGCATAGGCATCCATCAGGGAGGTGGGTTCCGGCGTAACCACCAGAACGATTTCATCCGCCAGCCGCGCGAAGAAGAGCACCACCTCACCGATGCCTGCCCCGGCATCGAACAGAATTGCGTCGTAGCGAAATTCGAGCGTATCGAGCAATTGGCGCAGGCTGGTCGCCAACTCCGGTGTCAAAAGGCTGTTTTCAAGCGTGCCGGAGCCTGCCGGCAGGAGATCGAAGCCGGCGCGGGTGGGCACTAACACCTTATCGATCGCCAAACTGCCCGCCAGGACATCCTGGATCGTGCCCGTCGGATTCAGCCCCAGCATCACATCGAGATTGGCAAGGCCCAGGTCGGCATCGATCACAAGCGTACGCTGGCCGGCGCTGGCGAAGGCAGCGGCTAGATTGGCGGTGATGACACTCTTTCCTACGCCGCCTTTTCCACTGATGACGGCATAGCGGCGTGCACGCCTTTCACTGCCCATAGGAATCCTCCTTGATTGTGAGCGGAACGAGGGCAGCATGCTCTGCCGCCGACAACCGGGTTGGGGAAAGCTGCGCGTGGCATAAACGTTGCCTGCCCGATCGCTTGGCCCGGTAGAGTTCTGCATCTGCCTGCGCCAGGAGCATTTTGGGCGAGATGACGATGCTCGGTTCGGTCCACGCCAGCCCGGCACTGGTGGTGACGGTCAAGGTCAAGTCACCAACCGTGACCGGCAGAGGGCATAGATGACTGTGAATGCGTCTTGCTGCGCGCACGGCGTCTTCCGCCCCGCACTCCGGCAGCATCACGGCGAACTCCTCGCCTCCGATGCGCGCGGCCATATCCATGCTGCGCAGCGAGTCTTTCAACTTGTTGGCTACTTCACGCAATACCTGGTCCCCCACGTGGTGGCCGTGGGTGTCATTGACGAGTTTGAACCGATCGAGATCGAGCAGCATCAGGGCACAGAAACGTCCGGTCCGGCAAATGCGGTCCAATTCGCTAGCTACTGCGGCACGGAAGAAAGTGGGATTGATCAATCCTGTCAACCCATCGTGCATGGACAGGTTACAGAGCGCGTCGACAAGAGCCTGCAACTGAGCCGCCGGATCCTCAATCTGCCGGATCTGGTCGTATCGGCCCGCGTGCTCCAGGATCTGGATCGCGGTCGCAAGATCCAAATCCCGCAAGTTGGCAACTGATGTGACGCTCTCCATGAATCTTCCCGTGCCTTTTGGCCCGCTATCGCGGTCCGAAGCAGACCTATACTTTCCCGCAACGGCTCCGTCGATGCGGACGGACCCGTCGCGTACTTAATCTCTTCGGCAGAATCCGGCCAAAACAGCACGGCAAACTTAGTATTGGGGAAAACGCCAATGGAATTTTGGATTTTGGATTTGGGATTGAGAATTGGGGATCCTCATTCTTATTGCGAGCCCACCTGTTAGCAGCGCAAGAGTATCCCAAATCTAAAATCCACAATTAGCCGGTTTTCTGATCAAATTCGGCGCCTGAAATAGACCAGAGTGGCCCCCCGGTCTGTGGTATCTTCGAATGCCATGACTTCAGGATGTTGGTCAAGAATTTGCTGGACTATCTCCCGCTGCACTCCAATGCCGCGGCCATGAATGATGCGCACCTGCGTGAATCCCTTTTGCAGGGCTTGAAGGAGGTACTCCTCCACCACGCTTTTGATTTCCTGCGGCTGAAAGGTGTGCAAGTCGATCCAATCCTCGATCGGGACTTCGATGGGCTCTACTGTCAACCCTTCCTCCCAATGCAAGGAACTAGCGGATAAGGGTGCCGATGCGTCGCAGGCTGACCGAGGCCAGCTTATCGATCGGGTGATAAATCGGTATCGTCGGGTCCCAAGACCAGTAAACGATCATCGGTGTGCCGATGACGTCCTCGAGGGGGGCAAAACCCCAGAAACGGCTGTCAAGGCTGTTGTCCCGGTTATCACCCATGGCGAATATATAGTCACGCTCGACCGTATACTCTTGCGTTACCTTGCCATCGATCAGGACATTGGCCTCCGGAAGCTGCGGAACATGCCCCTCGCGGCGGATGAATACCTCCCAGCCCATGAAGTTGGCGGCGCTGAGCGTAACCTTTATCCCTTTGCGCGGCACCACGATCGGACCATAGTTGTCCTCATTGTAGTTGGATCCGATAGGGAAGATATTGCGATTGGCCCGTCCGGGCTCGAGCGCTCGACCGCGAATATGCTTGGAGTAGGGCGGATCGGATACGACGCTTCCGTTCACGTACAAAATCTGGTTCTTGATTTCAATGGTGTCCCCAGGCAGGCCGATGCATCGCTTCAAATACCACATCTGCGGTGGCTTCTCGACCTCGTCGCGGCCGCCCGGCCAGTCAAAGACAATGACGTCCCCGCGGGCTACGCTGCGGAAGCCCGGCACACGAAAGTGCGGTATGCGGATGGATGTGAGCGGGATGGTGTAGGGAGTCGAGCCACCGTAAATGAACTTGTTGACGAAGACGCGGTCGCCGATCGCCACCGTGTCTTCCATGGATCCGGTCGGGACTTCAAAAGACGCGAGCACAAAACTGTTGATGATCAGCACTGCCAAAAGGATAAATGCCAGCTCCTTGACAAATGCCAGGATTGCGGATTTTGGTTTTTGAGCTTCAGCCGTCTTCTTCGTTGACTTAGGTTTTCCTTGCATGATTCCTCTCGGCGATCGCAAACGCCCTTCAGCCAGGCAACAGGTAGTAGTGCGACAACATGAAAGAATACCACCAACGTTGAGAATGAAGACCTTTGTTTTTTCTGAACCTGAGCCTGCAAGTTGCCGATTGGAAAGCTGTTGGGTATCCTTGTGGATGCAGGGATCCTCTTCGAGGATGCCCGCGGCCTGCGGATGTGCCTGGAACCCGCCATGGAATTCCATGGAAATCCAGGTGCGAAGCGGCTATTGTTTCGTAGGCGTGACGCTTAGGCTGATCGCCTCGAGCGGCTTTTCCCATAGCCCGGCAGTCGACACTCGACGGCGTCGCGAGTGCGGCCGACCAGGGAAAATCATCAATCCGGATTTCACTTTCTGCATCTATGGAAGAGAAACAATGAAGAAAATCTTGCTTAGCATCAGCTTGGTTCTGGCAGTTGCAGGTATGGTTGTCGCACAGCAGAAACCGCCGGTCAACAGTAATGCTCAGAAACCTTCGGTGACGGCACCTCAGCCGAAGGCTTCTACTCCTCAGGTCAGTGATGATTTTGTGATCGGCGTTGAAGATGTCCTGAGGGTCAATGTTTGGAGAGATCCGGACAGCTCCGCGCCGCAGGTGGTGGTCCGGCCTGATGGCAAGATCACCCTCCCACTGATCAAAGACGTGCAGGCAGCCGGGCTGACCACGAAACAACTGGAAGAAAGCATAACCCAGAAGTTCATGCAGTTCATGAGTGCGCCCCCGACGGTCACCATCATTGTGGAGAAGATCGAGAGCAGGAAGGTTACCATCGTTGGCAGCATCTCCAAGCCTGGAGCCTACCCGTTCGGCGCGCCTCTAACCGTCCTGGAACTGATTGGCAGAGCGGGTGGACCGACAGAATTTGCCAAAGGCGGTGGAAAGGCCATCAAGATCTTGCGCAAGAAGGATGGCAGCACGATCGATTTCAACTACCGAGAGGTGCTCGAAGGCAAAAACCTCAAGCAGAACATTTTTCTGGAAAACGGCGACATCGTGATGGTGCGCTAGCAATTGTGGGGCGATTTGCCCGCGAGGTGGCTATGGCGAAGGGAGTGCAGCACAATGCGCTCGCTTCTCCGGCGCGGCTTTCCCGCTAGACTTGGATGGCTACATCGAGGGAAACGTCCAGGGCGGGAGAACTGTGGGTAATCCAACCCACCGATAATAGATCGACCCCCGTCGCGGCAATTGCTGCGGCATTCGCTGGTGTGATACCTCCGGAAGCCTCGGTAAGCGCCCTGCCTTTGGCCATTCGAACCCCCTGAGCCAGAATTTCCACAGGCATATTGTCCAGGAGAATCGCATCGACGCCCTGGCTGAGGGCCTCTTCCAACTCGTCCAGCGTATCGACCTCGACCTCGATCTTGATCATGTGCCCCGCGTGCCTGCGCACGCGCCGGATCGCTTCCGTGATCCCGCCTGCAATCACACGGTGATTGTCCTTGATCAGTACTGCGTCATCGAGACCAAAGCGATGGTTGGCGCCCCCGCCGGCTCTTACGGCGTATTTTTCGAGCACGCGCAAACCAGGGGTGGTCTTGCGTGTGCACACGACCTTGGCGGAGTAGGGTGCCACGGCGGCAACTATGCCGCGCGTGGCCGTGGCGACGCCGCAGAGGCGGCCCAGGAAGTTGAGCGCCGTGCGCTCGGCTGACAGAATGGCCCGAGCGCTGCCTCGGACCAGGGCGATGGGCTCGCCGGCCGGTGCATCGTTGCCGTCCGCGATCACGATTTGCGCATGCATCCGCTCATCAAGGCACCGGAAAGCGAAGAGCGCGATGTCCAGCCCGGCAATCCGCCCTTCTGCGCGAGCGATGACCGATGCGGCTGCCTCCTCTTCAGGGCGCACAATGGCATCGGTTGTGAGATCGCCGGCACGGCCCAAATCCTCGAGCAAGGCGCTGCGCACGGTTTCCTGATAAAGCAATGGATTGGGCGGCGTGATGGATGCTCGCTGGCGGTCCATACTAGCGGCCAGCCTTCGGGAGGTCGATCATCCTCTGGACGGCGCGCCGGGCGCGTTCGGCAATGCCAGGCTCTACTTCCACCTCGAACTCGTCATGCAATAGGGAATTCAGAATCCCAGGCAGGGTAATGCGCTTCATGTGCGGGCATAGATGACATGGGCGCACGAACTGGATGTCTGGAAACTCGACGGCCACATTGTCGCTCATGGAGCACTCGGTCACCATGACCACGCGCCGCGGGCGACGCGCGCCGACATGGCGGATCATGCCCGCGGTGGAGCCGACGAAGTCGGCCTCCTCGAGCACTTCAGGAGGGCATTCCGGGTGAGCGAGAATCACGAGGTCGGGATAATGGGCGCGATAGTTGCGCAGATCCTGCGCGGAAAACCGTTCATGCACTTCGCAGTGGCCGCGCCAGAGAATGATCTCCACCTTGGTCTTCGATGCGACGTACCGGCCCAGATATTCGTCCGGGAGCAGGATGACACGGTCGACACCCAAAGATTCCACGGCTTCCACGGCGTTGGCGGAAGTGCAGCAAAGGTCAGACTCGGCTTTTACGGCCGCCGATGTGTTTACGTAGGTTACGACCGGAACGCCAGGGTAGCGCTGGCGCAGCAGGCGCACATCTTCCGCGGTGATCGCATCGGCGAGCGAACAGCCGGCCTGGAGGTCGGGAATCAGCACGGTCTTCTCAGGGTTCAGGAGCTTGGCGGTCTCTGCCATGAAATGGACGCCGCAGACGACGATCCTCTCAGCCTCGGTTTTCGCGGCCTGCCGGGCGAGAGCCAGAGAATCTCCGGTGAAATCGGCAACCCCGTGGAAAATCTCCGGAGTCTGGTAGTTATGCGCAAGAATGACGGCTTTGCGCTCGACTTTCAGCCGCTGGATGGCCGCGATATACGGCGCATGGACCGGCCACTCGATCTCCGGGATCACCTCCCGCAACCGCTCGTACACGGCGGCAGTGCTGCGCTTGACCTCGGGCGTATAGGCCAGATCCTCAAGTGCCGAGATCTGATCCAGAGTTCTTACGTCCATGAATTCCGCCTCACTTATGCTCACATTGAGCATATAGGATTGCCAAAAAAACCCGGCCCCGGAGGACCGATCACCCTTATACTAATATTGAGTATATCTCCTGTCAACAGAAACCGCAGCGGAATGAAAACGAGGCGGCCAAGTGGGCGCCGGGCGCCGCACGGCGCTCAGATCCAGGGATTATTCGACACCAAGCCCCGTCCGGCGGCCGGGGGCTGCTTGCCAGCAACCCGCACGTGCAAGACAACTTTAGCCCGACTTCCGCGGGCTTCGGGGCAGAATCCTTTGTTCATGCGGACTTAGCTTTTCTTTCAGTCACTATTACCGGCTGCCTGCCACATTTTGACGGGCCTCATGACTTCGTTGGGGATCCGGAGAATCTCGTAGATCT
>JBGQNR010000019.1:0-45594 GCA_041501225.1 Acidobacteriota bacterium | reverse complement strand
CCGAAGGGCGCATGGGGGTTGCGGGGCGATCTCCGCGTTGCTCGTCGTCAACGATGTGCACCGACATCGCCTCCTCCTCGCGCCTTGAGCTCGCCCGCAAGCCCCATGCGCGCGACCTCTCCTAATTCTCGGACGGGCTCCTAGTGGTCCTATCCTCGGAACAGTCCCTCCTGCACCTGGGGCGCACCCTAGGACGCATGAATATTGATGGCCTTTTTAAGGCAGCCACGAATGACATGAATGGGTAAGAAGTTCATGTCATTCGTGGCTGCTTTTGCAGTTTAGAGGCGGATTATTTTCGAACCAGAAGACCCACACCTGCAGGATTTCAGCCTTGCCCGACCCTTAATATTTGCATTGAGCCGCATGCCGGCAGCGACATACGATCTCAGTTTGGTGAAACTCTGTCACGAGAGTAACATGTCAGCGGATCTGATCTCCGAACACCCGGACACCTGAGTTTCTGTGAAAGCCGTGCGCTGGATTCGCAGCAGGAATGAAAGCGATCGCAGCACTTCGGCACGACTGGCATTGAGGCAAACAGCATGGCGATAGAAATACAAGAGGTAACCGCGAAAAAAGAGCTCAGGGAATTCATAGATCTGCCCTGGGAGATCTACAAAAACTATCCGCATTGGGTCCCACCCCTGAAGGAAGAAGTCGAAAAAATGGTGACCCCCGGGAAATACCCCTTCTGGAATCATGCCGTGCGGGAGCTGTTTATCGCGCGCCAAGACGGGAAAGTTGCCGGGAGGATCGCCGCGATACGGGACGATCATCACGACCGGGTCCACGGGGAAAAGGCGGGATTCTTCGGTTTCTTTGAATCCGTGGAGGATTATGCTGTCGCCCGGGCGCTGTTCGACGCCGCAAAAACCTGGTGCAAAGCGAAAGGCTGCGAATTTCTACGCGGTCCTGCGAGCCCGAGCGCGAACGACGAATACGGCTTCCTGCTCGAAGGCTTCGACAAAGACCCTGCGGTCATCATGCCTTACAATCCTGAGTATTACCTCCGGTTCTCGGAGCAGTACGGATTCACGAAGATAAAAGACCTCTTTGCATTGCTGAAGATCGTCAACACCGGCATCCCTGCGCGCATCGAGAAAATCATGCAGCGGGCCAAAAAAGCCTCTCCATTCAAGCTCCGCGCCATCGATCCCAAAAACTTCAAGCGGGACGTCGATATCATCAAATCCATTTATAACGGCGCCTGGGAAAAGAACTGGGGTTTTGTGCCCATGACTAACGAGGAAATGGATCTGACCGCGGAGAGTATGAAGCCGTTTTATGATCCCGAGCTGATCATCATTGCCGAACTGGACGGCAAACCCGCAGGAGTGGCGCTGACGGTGCCGAACATCAACGAAGTGCTGAAGAAACTCAACGGCAAAATGAATCTCTTGGGCATGATCACGTTCTTGTGGTACAAACGAAAAATAAAGGGTTGCCGGACCCTGGCCGGAGGGTGCCTTCCCGAATTCAGGAAAACCGGGCTCGTCGCGGAATTATTCCATGAAACTGCGCGCAGAGCGGGCAACCGATACGAATGGTGCGAACTCGGCTGGAATCTCGAAGACAACGATCTGATCAACCGGTTCGACATGGAGATCGGCGGCAAAATATACAAGAAGTACAGGCTTTATCAGATGCCCTTGTAGGAGTGCGGGCATCGTGCCACCTGCGCACAAATCTTTATCGTAAAGCAAAGAAAAGCAAGAGATAAACGCAGAGGTCGCAGAGGAAGCAGAGAGCGCAGAGACTTTTTACTTTCCAAATAATCTGCGACCTCTGCTCCCTCCGCGTGCTCTGCGTTGAGGCTTTTAGGTTGCGGATATTCCGCATCGTACATCACGCGGACTATGGACAACGGCACCCCCCGATTCAACGCTGAGGTCCCGCGCCTGAGGCGTACTCTGACGCTGTGGGATTTGATTCTCTACGGCGTCATTGTCATCCAGCCCACGGCGCCGATGTCGGTATTTGGCGTACTCAGTGATCGGGGACGAGGCCATGTGGTGACCACGCTCCTCATCGCGCTGGTCGCCATGCTCTTCACAGCCGTCAGCTACGGGCGGATGGCACGGGCCTACCCGAGCGCCGGGTCAGCATTCACCTATGTCAGCCAGGAGATCAATCCCGCCGTCGGTTACATCACGGGATGGAGCATGGCGATGGATTACATGCTCAACCCGCTGATCTGTATCATCTGGTGCAGCAAAGCCGCTATGAACTTCGCTCCGGGAGTGCCCTATGGCGCCTGGGCGGTGTTCTTTTTTCTCCTGTTCACCGGACTGAACCTGCGAGGCATTAAGACGTCCGCTCGCATCAATGCCGGGCTCGCGGCGGGCATGGGAGTGGTCATTGCCGTTTTTTTCGTTGCGGCGGCGCGTTACATCTTCGGGCACCCGCACGGAGACGCCGGGTTTTTCACGCGCCCCTTCTATGATCCCGAAAGCTTCAATGTTCGCGCCGTTCTTGGCGGGACCTCGATTGCCGTGCTGACGTATATCGGCTTTGACGGTATTTCGACTCTGTCAGAGGAGGCGGAAAATCCCAGGCGCAACATCCTGCTGGCGACTGTGTTCACCTGCCTGGTGATCGGCATCCTCTCGGCTCTTGAGGTGTATGCCGCCCAACTGATTTGGCCGGCGGATCAGCCGTTCCCCGATACCGATACCGCCTACGTTCACGTGGCCGGCCGCGCGGCGGGACCATGGTTTTTCCTGGTCGTCAATTTTACTCTGCTGATCGCGAATATCGGTTCAGGAATGGGCGCCCAGCTCGGCGCTGCCCGGCTGCTCTATGGCATGGGACGCAGCAATGCGCTGCCCAAGCCTTTCTTTGGCGCCGTCGATCCTCGGCGGAGCATACCGCGCAATAATGTGATTTTTGTCGGAGTGGTGGCGCTCCTGGGCGCGTTCGTGCTGTCGTACGCACTCGGCGCCGAAATGTTGAACTTTGGCGCGCTGATTGCATTTATGGGCGTCAATGCCGCTGCGTTTACCCGCTATTTCCTACGCAGCCGCGAAAAGAAGCTCACCCACCTGATCCCGCCGGTGGCCGGATTCCTGATCTGCCTGCTTTTGTGGCTTAACCTCAGTTGGCCGGCGAAAACCGCCGGTGTGATCTGGCTTGCGGCGGGTATCGCCTTCGGCGCCTGGAAAACCCGGGGATTCCGCGCCAACCTGGTGGATTTTGAAATTCCTGCCGAGTGAAGAATGACAGGCGCGCTCCGATTACGCCTGACTTCGTCCTTACCTACAAGTCCTTGCCATTTAGGCAAGAAAAGCAAAAGATCAACGCAGAGGCCGCAGGGGGAGCAGAGAACGCGGAGGTTTTTTGCTTTTGAGTGGCCTTTCTCTGCGATCTCTGCTACCTCTGCGCACTCTGCGTTGAGGCTCTTTAGATCGCGGACACCCCGCACCGTGTCATTCGTGGCTGCTTTTGGCTTTCACTGTCTGAGTCACAGGCTTTTTCACGTTCCAGCCGCTGACTTCGACTGCCGGCGCAGCCGCGCCCAGATCCTGTGCGCGGCAGGTGGCGGTGACTTTTCGTTTTTCACCGGGCAGCAGGGAGAAGTAATTATCCTGCCAGAGAACCGGCAGGATCTCAGGGCCGCCTGCTCCCCTGGTGACTTTGAGACGAAGGAAAAACGCAAGATTCCGGCTCGGATTTTCCAAGGTCACCTGCGTCGTTGACACCGCGCCGTGCCGCCTGGTCATGGTGCGGACCTTCAACGCGACCTCAGGCAGCTGCCGGAGTGCGGTGTAGTCGGCGAAGGAAGCCGTCGGGGTCATATAATAGTTGGATTTATCCCAGGCCAGCGTCTCAGGCTTGGCGGAGAGCCAATAGAAGTTGGAGCCGACCATTCTGCCGGCAGCATCTTCCAGGCGCAAAACGAGAAAGTGGACCGGGCTCAGGCCCTGGATTTCCGGAATCACCATGATCTTTCTCGTGCTGTCAGCCGCTGCGTCCAGCCCTGCCTGCTGCGCAAACTTCTCCGTCATGTCCAGGTTGAACACCTTGGCGGTGAGCCGGAGGCCTTTCGCATCCTGATACTGGCTGCTCACCACCCAGATCGAATGGTCATCGTAAGAATAGAGCGGGTGCAGCGCCTCCAGCGCATTTTTGGCCCCAAAGTACCCTCCCCCCGGACGCAAGTAGTAGTCGTAGAGATGCCAGATTATCGACGGCCACGCGTTGTTCAGCATCCACTGGATCACGCCGGTCGAGGTGTATTTGTTGCGGCTGTAAGCCTCGAACATGGCGCGCATGCCTTCGTAGGTCATGAGCTGGGATTTGAGGGCAAAATCCTCCAGGCCTTCCGCGGTGCCGTAACGGGCGTTCAGAGCCTCGGTGAAGATCCGTATATCTTTGAAATTGCCGCCGCCGGCATGAAAATTCCAATAGCTGTCGATCGGCCAGAGATGCTCCCCAGGCAGCATTTCGCGCAGGCTCTCGACGGGGGGAACCGCGGGCCCGGGACTGGTTTCGGTGTTGAAACCGTACGCGCCGCCACGCTTGGTATCCTGCAGCCAGTAGGACGGGGCGATGTACTCATACGGGCCGGTCATCTTCACGCCGCTTGCGCCCGTCACCGTCGTCGGTTTGGCCGTCGCCGAAGAGACGATGGGATTGGGCCAGCGACACTGCTGCTCCACATTCAGGTACATCCTCTCCACATCTTCAGGCGGCGGATTGTCGCTGCCGTTCAGCCACATCAGCAGGCTGGGATGACTGCGCAAGCGATACATCTGGGAGCGCAACGATTCTTCTGCAATCTTGTAATCCTGCGGCGTCCACTTGGGCCAGCGCTCCCAATGGTCGCAACAGCACCAACCCGCCATAATGAGGATTCCATTGCGGTCGGCCAGGTCAAAAAACTCCTTCGATTCCAGCTTCCCTTCCAGGCGGATCGTGTTCAATCCCATATCGCGCACATAATGGATTTCGTCTTCCAGGCGGCGCGGATCGAGCCGCAACAGGAGGTCCATGGCCCAGCCGCCGCCGCGGATCAGTATTTTTTTGCCGTTGATCGAGAACACCCGGTTTTTGTCCGCGTTGAGCTCGGAGCTGATTTCACGGATGCCGAAACTGGTCTCGGCGCGGTCAGAGATTGCGCCTCCCACTTCAAATTCCATGGTCAATTTGTACAGGTCGGGATCCCCCATCTGCGCAGGCCACCACAGCCGCGGATGGGGGATGTTCAGCTGGGGAAACCGGCCGGGCTCGAAGACAACATCCTTGGCCTCCCCCGGCGCCAGATCCACCTGCTGCGCGAAATGGACGCGTCCAATTCGACCTTTCAGTGTCCCTCTTGCTGCCTGGTTGGTCGCGTTTTTGAGCAAGGCTGTGACGGTGAGGAGGGCGCTGTCGTTTGCTGGAGAGTTGACCTTGGAGATTACCGATGGATGGCGCAGCGCTACCGGGCCGCTGGTGGTGATATCCACCTCCCGCCACAGTCCCATGTTCTTGTCGGGAGGCTGAGGGTTCCAATCCACAAAGGTGATCGCGAGATCCGTCACCCCCGGCGGAGAAACTTGCACTGCCAAAACGTTGCTCTTGCCCGGCTGGGCAACCCTCGTGATATCGAACTCAAAGGTCCTCCAGGCGCCGGCCACCTCTTCCGTCGCGGCGATCCTCGTTCCGTTCAGCCAGATGTCAGCCCGGTAGTTGATCCCCCCGAAAATCAGCCAGATGTTTTTCCCCTTGAACCTTGCAGGGAGGAGGAACTCTTTGCGATACCACCACGGAACCGCAAACGGGCTGTCCTGGGGCATCGCAACATTGGAAAAGTTGACGCCGATCGCATAGCTCGTGCCCGGAATCGAGCGCAGATTCATGCCGAACGCCGGATCAGGGTAAACCTTGTTTTTCACCAGCGCCGCCACCACTGTGGTCGGAACGGTCACCGAGTACCAGTCTTCGGGCTGGAATTGGGCCGTCGAAAGCACCTCACCCTTCGGATCGATCTTGGCCGAGGATTGCAGCATCCAACCGTCTCTTAGAGCAAGCGTGGGACTGTCGATCGAACCGCCGGAGCGTGGTTCCTGGGCGTACAAAAAACACGGAATCAGCAGAAACGCCATGCAGGACAAGCTATGCATTTTCATCGCAATCCCCTTTGGTCCAAAACGGTGGTTAGGAAAGCTTTCCTGTTTGAATCCGGCTGCACACTGATGCCGGAGAGTGCGCGTTTGATGAGACACCACAGAGGGTGAGTGTACGCCGTAGCATTGCGTTTCAACCAGATTTTTCTGTCCCGAAAATAACCCGCCTCAAAACTGCAAAAGCGGCCACGAATGACACGAATGGTTCGTGTCATTCGTGGCCGCCTTAGGAAGACCATGGATTTTCATGCGCTTGGGTGCGCCCCGGCGCCCACTCTGCTGCCGAATGCTGATGCGCCCGGGGTTCATAATAATTTTGTTTTTCAGTCATTGAATTCCTGCTAGAATCCCGCCCCGATTCAGTGGGAGTCTCCCAAGAGTAGGTCGTCGCGGTTGCTCGGGACTTCACGGAAGCTAAGCGGATCCTGATGGGTTCTAATCCTGCCTGTTTCCTATTGACAACACAGGCAATAGGACGAGGATCTGCGGGTCTTGGACCCCGGTATTCACCGAGGGTTTACGCCCACAAACTGTGGGATTTGCCCCACCTCTAGCCCGGTGGGCATCCAGCCCCTCTGCTGTATAAGACGGCAACATATTCAACTGATGAAATTTACATCAGCGACGAGTTTTTGCATATAATGAGGAGTGGAAATTGCTTCTATCCACTCGACACTTCTTCGTCTTTTGATAGGTAGTGCTGTAAACGGGTGATTTTTTGGAGGTATTATGAAAATGAGTAAAAGGGCCTTGGTGATAGCGATCCTGATGACGCTATCTTTCTTGGCTGCAGCTCTTGCGATTGCTGCTGATACTAAAGCGATAAATGACCGCACCGCCCCGATTTCTCAGAGAAATGCGCAGGCGCAGACTGACCTGCAGAGTGCCGAACGGATTGGCGCCGCTTCGCGGCTGGCCGACGAGTCGCGTTCCGACATGGTGCCGTCTCACGCGGTTGCTCAGGATCAGATAAAAACCTACGCTGCGGATGAGCTTGCCTATTACCTTAGCGCGGACGATCTTGTATATATCCGCCCCGGGCTAAACATCGCAATTCAGAGTGTGACCATTCCTGCTGATCGCAGGCCGGTGGTGACAATCCAGATGACCGATGACAAGGGACAGCCTCTCGATCGAGCAGGCGTGCTGACCCCGGGTTCCGTCTCCACCAGCTTTATTCTGGCGTATTTGCCTCCATCCACAAAGGGAGAGGTCACCGATTACGTCGCCTACACCACGCGGACGCAGACCAGCCCGATCACGGGCAAGGCGGCGATTCAGGCGGGGACAGACTCAGGGGGAACCTACACCCCTTCGGGCTTGAATGACGGCGTCTACACATATAGATTCGCCACTGCTCTGCCGGCAAATTACAATACCGCGGCAACGCATACGCTCGGTATCTACGCCACCCGTAACCTGACGGAGTTCGGCCTGACCCTTTACGTGTCGAATGTTACGAAGGACTGGGTCCCCAGCGGCGCCGCTGTCACCCAGGTTCACAAGGTTGTGCTCACGGCGAACTGCAACCAGTGCCACGATCCGCTGGCCCTCCACGGCTCGACGGGCCGGCGCGCGGTGGAAATCTGCATCCTGTGCCACAATCCGGGCGTCATCGATCCCGACACCGGCAACACGGTGGACATGAAGGTCATGATTCACAAAATCCACAGGGCCGGTGACTTGCCAAGCGTTATAGCGGGCACACCTTATGTCATCATCGGCAATGCGCAGTCTGTGAATGATTACTCGGATATTACCTATCCCCAGGATATTCGCAACTGCCAGACTTGCCATCAGGGTGCTTCCCAGGTAAACGCCTGGGCCCTTCAGCCCTCGATGGACGCTTGCGGTTCCTGCCACGATGACATCAACTGGGCCAGCGGCGCGAATCACCCGGCCGGCCCGGCTACGGACAATTCACAATGCGCTCAGTGCCACCAGCCGCAGGGGCAGTTCGAGTTTGACGCTTCGGTGATCGGAGCTCACACGGTCCCCTATAAGTCGAAGCAACTCCTGAATCCCAAGATCAACGTGATCAGCGTGACCAACACGGCGCCGGGCCAAAAGCCGATCATGAAATTCACGGCCACCGATAAAAACGGCAACTTGATCCCGTTGACCCAGTTCACCGGGACTACCGGTAGAATATCGGTCAATTTTGCCGGCCCGACCACCGATTACACGACCCGGGCATCGGAGACCATCACGAACATGCCGGCATATGTGAGCGGTGTGGCGACCTACAACTTCAACTATACGATCCCCGCCACGGCCATAGGTACCTGGGTTCTGGAGACCGAAGCGCGTCTCCAGGCCAATCTGATCATCAACGGAGATCCTAAGAACCTATCCGCCTCCCAGAGGGATGCCGCGCCGAATACCCTGACCTACATCGCCGTCACGGATAAGACCCCCGTACCAAGGCGCAGTATCGTGTCGGTTACCCTGTGCAACAAGTGCCACGATCAGCTGGGCAAAGCAAGTTTCGATCTTTCGACGTTCCACGGCGGCGGTCGTAATGACGCGCAGGTGTGCTCCGTTTGCCATACGCCGTCGTTTGTAGCCGGCTCGGGGGCAGCCGCGACGCCCATTTCCTTCCAGATTATGGCTCACAGGATCCATACTGGGCAGGAATTGCTCAATCCTTACGTTGTCGGCGGGACGAACTTCCAGGAAGTCACCTATCCTGGCGACCGGCGCGACTGCGCTGCCTGCCATGTGGGCACTTCTTATCAGGTGCCACTGCCTGCGACCAATATCGCGGTGACTACTCCCAATTGGTTGTGGACACCGACTCTGCCCACTGCGGCAGCCTGCCTGGCTTGCCATGATTCTGTTTCGACAGCCGCTCACGCATACATCAATACTGCGGTGATCGGCGGCACATCCATCGAATCGTGCGAGGTTTGTCATAAAGAAGTTGCGGATTTCGCGGTAACCAAAGTGCATGCTCGTTAGAGGCCCATATGACACATACGCACGGATATAAAATTCTGCTTGTGTCTGCAGCCTTCGTGATCGGGGCTCTGGCCTGCAACCCTTTGGGGTTGCTGGTCGGGGCCCCGCCCCAACAGTCAGGCGCTAGCATGCAGGACTGCGCAGCCTGTCACGAAGATGTAGTCAAAGCATTTGGCAAGAATACGCACGACGTTCTGGAAAAGAGCGCGCAGTACAAGCTCGCCAACCCGTGCGAATCCTGCCATGGCCCCGGCAAAGCCCATATGGAGGGCGGGGGCGACAAAACCAAACTCATTGGTTTCAAAGGCAAGGAATCCAAAGCCTACAACCAGCAGTGCTTGGCCTGCCACAAGGGCAATCACGAAGTGACCGCCTTTGGCGCCAGCACCCATGGAAAGCGCGGCTTGGATTGCGCCGATTGCCACAGCGTGCACAAGGCCGTTCCTATGACACCCATGCTCAAGGATCGGACCAGCAACCTGTGCATGTCCTGCCACACCCAGCAGAAAACCGACTTCGCGAAGCCGTTCCACCACCGGGTGAAGGAAGGTGCGATCGAGTGCACCGATTGTCATCAGCCGCATAGCGGCATCGACAAGCGGCAGCTTCGGTCGACCATTGCCGGTCAGGAAATCTGCTTCAAGTGCCACACCGAAAAGCAGGGGCCGTTTGTTTTCGAACATCCCGCCATCAACATTCGCGGGTGCCAGGGTTGCCATGAGCCCCACGGCTCCAACAATCCCAAGATGCTGGTGCGTACGACCATGACCGCCTTGTGCCTGGAATGCCATTCCAGGACCACATCCACAAAGAGCGTCCTCACTGCGCAGCCGCCTTCATTGCACAACCTGAACAGCCCGATCTACCAGAATTGCACTACTTGTCACGTCATGATCCACGGCTCGAATTTCGATCGCGTGTTTTTTAAATAGAACCGGAGGCAGGAGCTAAAGCTATGACTATGATTGATCTTGTTCGCAAGCCCAACTCTTCCAGGTTCACGATCGTCGGGCTTTCGGTGCTTGCGCTGGTTCTGCTTGCCGGCACGGTGCATCCTCTCCGCGCTCAATCCAATCCCCCCGGGACGGTGAGCGGGGCGGAGGCTGCCGGTGCTACCGATCCGGACTCCAATCAGGACAAGCAGGCTGCCAAGACGGCGCCCAAACCCCAGGCGGCTCCGAGTGAAGGATTCAAGCTCGGCGCCTACGACGTTCGCACGGAATTCGAGTTTGGCTATCGATGGAACTCCGGAATCGGCGGTAACGAACAGATGTATAGGAGCCAGGTAAACCTTTTTAAAGGTGCCCAATTGCTCCATTCCTATGTGTCGCTTCGTTCCACCCCGGGCACGGGGATCTTCGACCGGATGGAACTCTCCTTGAACAACTGGGGAGATCCTTACAATTCGCTGCGGTTCAATGTCGGCCGCATGGATCTTTACGACTTCAAGGCCAGTTACCGTAACCTGGAGTACTACAATTTCGTCTCGACCATCGACAACCCGCTGCTGGCGAAGGGAAGTCTGACCCCTCAGCATTTCCTCGACGTCAACTATCACATCGCCAACTTCGACCTGCGGCTCTTTCCCAATCACAAGATCGTGCCGTTCGTGGGCTACGCCCGCAACACGGCCAATGGACCCGGCCTCACTACGTTCGGGACGACTGGGAACGAATTCGTTCTGAACACCAACTGGCTGAACGCTTCGGATGAATACCGCGGCGGCGTCCAATTCAACCTGTCCCGGCTGAACCTGACACTCGAGCAGGGCTACCGGTATTCCAAAAACGACACGGGTGTGACCGGTGTTTCGGTTCCGGGGAACGAGGGCAATGCTACCTTCCTTGGCAATCCCATCACGCTGGATTCGCTGAACCGCGGCTACCACAGCCGCATTAAGCTCCCTTCGTCCAAGATCCTCGCAAAGTTCACGCCTTTCCAGAACCTGCGCATGGTTGGCCGTTACATCTATTCGATGGGTGATACGGAAGCGAACCTGGGCGAGATCAGGACCGGCAGTTTCGTCAATCTCGATCCCATAAGCTACAGCGCGGCCGCCGATGCTTTCAGCGGCCGGGCCAAGAGGCCGAATCACAACGGGTCATTCCTGATTGAATATTCTCCGCTTTCGCGCATCACCGTCTCGGACAACGTGGATACGGTGGATTATCACATCACCGGCGCAGGAGTGCTTTCGACGCTTTTCCTCAATGCGTCCTCACTTCTCGGGCCCGGCGGCCCAAAAAGCAGCCAGACGTTTACCGACATGGTGAACACGCAAATCACCTATAACAATGTGCGCAATCAGCTGGAGGTGGAGTTCGACTTCGGTGGTGGTCTGTCAGGCCGCGTCGGACATCGTTTCAACTACCTGGAAGTCACCAACGATGACTCCGAGGAGGTGACGACATCCGATATGACCCAGAACACCGGCATCGTCGGGCTGACCTATCGTCCGGGCCGATGGTTGCGCTTTGGGATTGATTACGAAAATACCCAGACCAACAAGCCCCTCACCCGCACGGATCTGTTCAACTACGATCAGGTGAATGTCGACTGGCGCATCGGTGGCTGGAAAGGCCTAAGCTTCAACGGCAAGATCGGCGTTCGGAACTACAAGGACCCCGCGCCCGACATCGGGCTCAAAGGACACGACCAGAACTACACTGGCAGCGTGAGCTATGATCCCAATGAACGGATCAGCGTCAGCGCCGATTTCTCCCGCACCAATCTGTTTTCCGATCTTCTGATCGTCCTCCCTCAAACGCTGACCACGACCCGCTCGCTCTTCGATCAGCGTGTCGGCAGCATCGGCAGCAGAGTGGGGCTCACTCTCTACAAGGGGATCAAGACGGAATTCGGTTATCGCGGCATCATCAACAAGGGAACCTATCCCCTGGAATTCCATCAGCCATTCGCATCCCTGTGGCTGCCGCTGAAAGGCGGTCTGGCCTTCAAGCCGTCCTGGCAGTATTTCGGATTTAACTACCGCCAGAATGCGCTCAAGTTCGAAAACTACCAGACTCACCTGGTTACCTTCGCTCTGGTTTTCTCCCGCTAAGATCGTTCGCAGCTGCCGGTCGTTCACGGCAGCTGTGAAGTTTGGGAATGCCTCCCCCGTTCCAGAAGGCGCGGGGGGAGGCAATTTCCGCCCCTCAACGATAGTAAGCCCTCTTAAACATTAATTTGTCCAGCAAAAGAAGTCCGAAAATCTCTGCTGTCTTGGGGTAATTCCCACCCCGCCCAGGCTGCGACAGTCTGCATTAAACTAATTTCATTCGTTGTAATACCAAGGACTTATGCGGTCAGGACGACGTTTCAGGCCCCAAAAACATCGGCGCCCTTTCCCCGGGAAGGGAAAGGGCGCCGCTCGGGTGTAGGTGGGTATTAAGGGTGGAAAGGAGGTTTGTATGTCGGAACGATTCTCCTTCTTAGGGTTGTAATTTGCTCTATCCAAAGGTATTACTACGCAAACCGCGTGCCAGCAATCCCTGTCCGGCCAAGGTGACGATTATCCCGCTTGTTTGCAATAGCTTAATATAAAGCGTTTACACCATGAATATTGATATTTTCAACACTTAGATGGGTTACAAAACCCAGTGCGAGCGCGATTTCACCCAGTTTTTGTGCCTTAGCGGTGCTTTCAAACACCTCAACGCAGAGGGCGCGGAGGACGCAGAGAGATGTTATTGAAAGACACTAAGATTTTTGCGTCCTCCGCGCCCTCTGCGTTGAGGTGTTCCTTTACTTGCCTGAGCAGCGAGATCTGCATGTAGCGTACGTACACTTGACACTATGAATTCAGGTATAATAAAAGATTCGGGTGCAAGGAGCATGAAGAAAGCAATAGGCGAAAATCCCTTGTGGTGCCTGCGGTCGATCAGTGAATTAGGCTGCGAGCTCCAGCGGGTATGCCTGGATGCAATCATCACTACCGATGCGCGGGGCTGCATCCAATCCTGCAGCGAAACAGCCTCGGATCTGCTGGGATTGCTGCCCGGCGAAGCGATCGGCCGGAAGGTCAGCTCGTTATATGCGGGCGGAGTTGCGGAAGCGCGCCGCGTGATGGCAGGGCTGAGGAGGGAAGGGCGCCTCCGCGGTTTCATGACCGAGCTTCTGTCCGTAGCGGGGCACAGGATTCCGGTGACGCTGTCGGTGTCCGCCATTCGAGACAGCGGCGGAGAGATTATCGGCACGCTCGGCGTGGCGCGCAACCTGACGGAGCTCCGTCGGCTCGCGGACGAGCTCGACGTCAAAAACCGGTTTATGGCCAATATCCTTCAGGACTCGGCCGATGCCATCATGACGATGGATCCTGAAGACCACATCACCTCCTGGAACTGGGGCGCAGAAGCGATTTTCGGTTTCAGCCCCGCGGAAATGATCGGGAAATCGGTGAGTGTTCTGCTCCCAATCGACCTGCGCAAAACCGATGAGCTGGGCCGTCTCAGGGAGAAGTTCCGCGCATTCGGCGTGGTTCGCAATTATCAGACCGAGCGCGTCACCAAGGATGGCCGCCGCATCCAGGTGATTTTTACGCGCACGGCTATTCGCGACGATCATGGAAACATCGTGGGAAGCTCGTCGGTGCTCAAGGATGTGACTACGGATCGGAACCTGGAGCGCCAGCTTGCGGATGCGGAGCATCTGGCGACTTTGGGCGAACTGTCCGCGGGACTGGCTCACGAGATCAAAAATCCTCTGGCCGGCATCAAGGGAGCGATCGAGGTTATCCGGGATTCGATCCCGGCGAGTGACGTGCACCGGGAAATTCTCGGGGATGTGTTGCATGAGGTCAGCCGGATTGACAGGATCGTGCGCGATCTGCTGAACTACGCCAAACCGAAGCCCCCGACGCATTCCGACATCGATCTTGCCGAGATGGCTCAGCGCATCGTGGCCATGGTCGAGAAGTCCGCCAAGAACGAGGCTCTTTTCATTCGGTTGCATAAGCTCACCCGCATTCCCGGGTTCACGGGCGACGAGACTCAGCTCGAACAGGTGCTTTTGAATCTCCTGCTCAATGCGCAGAAAGCTATGCCGGATGGAGGACCGATTGATGTCAGGCTTGCCCATCACCCGGTCGAGGGGGTGGTGCGTTTCGAAGTGGAGGACCAGGGGCCGGGGATCACCGATGAGGTGCGCAAGAAGCTGTTCCAGCCCTTCTTCACGACTCGGACCGACGGGACGGGTTTGGGACTGGCAACCTGCATGAAAAACGTGCAATATCATGGTGGTTCCATCGACGTTCACAGTGAAGTGGGGCGCGGAGCAAAATTCGTAGTGACGCTGCCGCTCGTTTCGTACCTCTAGGGAATATGCCCAAGGAAACAATTCTGGTTGTCGATGATGAGCGCCTCGTGCGCTGGTCGCTCCAGCAAAAACTGGAGCAGTGGGGGTATAACGTCAGCCTGGCGGAAGACGGTGCCACGGCCCTCGGGCGTGTGCAGCTGGACAATCCGGACTTGATTACGCTCGACGTGAAGCTCCCGGACATGACCGGTATCGAAGTCCTGTCGGAGCTGAGAAAACGCACCATCCAGGTGCCTGTCATCGTGATCACCGCCTTTGGGGTGGTTGACGATGCGGTGCGCAGCCTCAAGCTCGGAGCCTACGACTTCATCGAGAAGCCCATCAACTTCGAGAAGCTGGAGAATTCCCTCCGCAATGCGTTCGAGACCCGCCGCCTGCGCACCGAGGTCGCGCACACGCACGAGATCCAGCGCAGCGAGTTCAGCGTGGAGCACATCATCGGGGTGTCGGGTCACATCAGCGAGACGGTGGAGTTGATCAAAAAGCTCGCTGCCAGCGAGGCTTCTACGATTCTCATCCAGGGGGAAAGCGGCACCGGCAAGGACCTCGTCGCGCATGCCATTCATTTCGAATCCTCGCGCCGGGATCGCCCCTTTTACGCCATCAATTGCGCCGCGATCCCCGAGAACCTGATGGAGTCAGAACTGTTCGGCCATGAGAAGGGAGCCTTTACGGACGCGCGCACGCAAAAGCGCGGCATGTTTGAAATGGCCGACGGCGGCATCATTTTCCTGGACGAGATCAGCGAAATGAATCTGGGCATGCAGGCCAAGCTTCTGCGTATCCTGGAGGGTCAGTCCTTCCGTAGGGTGGGAGGAGTCAAGAATATCAACGTCGATGTCCGGGTGATTGTGGCTTCCAACCGGAACCTCGAAGAAGGTGTGCGCACTTCACGATTTCGCCAGGATCTCTACTTCCGCCTGGCCATCATCCCCGTGTTGCTGCTGCCGCTGAGAGATCACAAAGAGGACATCCCGCCCCTCCTCGATCACTTCATGCGCTACTACAATCAGAAATTCCACAAAAACATTCAGAGCCTCACGAAAGAAGCAGAAGACCTGCTGATGAATTACGACTGGCCTGGAAACGTCCGCGAACTGCGCAACGCCATCGAGAGGGTGATGATTCTTGCCGAAGGCAACCGTGTCGCGGCCAAGTATCTCCCGATCCGGATTTCGGAAGGAGGCATCCTCCCTGTGCCCATGAGCGAAGGATCCGAGGATGGCGGCATCCACCTTCCTCCCGGAGGCATCTCCCTGTATGACGTGGAGCGTGAGCTGATCCGGCAGGCTCTGGCGCAATCGCGCGGCAACAAGACGACCGCGGCAAAGCTGCTGCACATCACGCGCGATACGCTTCGCTACAAAGTCAAAAAATACCAGCTCGAATAATCACCACCGCGAAGTGCGCACAAGATAAGCCGAAGCAAAAAGCTCAACGCAGAGGCCGCAGAGAAAAAACTCAAAGCCCGCAGAGATTTTTAGCCGCAGATGAACGCAGATGAACGCTGATCCATTGAACATGTGACCGGACGAGGCCTTGCTGCGACCCTCTCCGGCGCCAACGCTTTGCGTTGCGCGGTCATGGTTCGGGTGCCGCAGCAAGACCTCGTCCGACATCTGCGTTCATCTGCGGTTGATTTCCGCCACCCGGAATTGAATACATCCTCCGCTGCATGCGACGGATTTGCGGATGAGTACTACGAAACACGCGAAAGTGCATTCGAGTGTTTGGTGTATTTCGTGGTTTGCGAAGGGTACTGAATGATTACGCCTGGGGCGGGGTACGTTTTCGCATGCGCCGCAGGAAGTAGGGGCGCATCATTTGCTGCAGGGTGAAAATCCAGCGCTGGTAAGCCCGGCCCTCCTGCAGATCCGGTTCAAGATAGAGCGTGTCTTCGGGATGCGGCAGAGCACTCAGACGAATGTTCGGCGCGATGCCGAGCGGCAGGTTGTGAGCACGGCAGCTCTGGTAAACATGGCGGAAAACGCGCAGCATCTCCGCATAATCAGGCGGCGCCAGGTTCTCCATTTCCGTTCCGCGCAGGGGTCTGAAAATGGAGATCAGGGGAAGTGCGCCGACGCCGACAAAATATTCGATGCTGCGCAGGGTATCCTCGACCGGTTCGATGCCCGCAATGAGTTCGCCGGATACTCTGCCTTTCCCCATAATGCGCGCGCAGTATTCAAGCGCTCTCATGGAGCGCTCGCGGCGGTGATTTGCAGCCGCCGCAGGCGCAAAGCGATCCAGGTGATTCTGGTTAAAGCACTCGAACCAAAAACTGAAGTGATCGACGCCCAGGGAACGAGCGCGCTCGTACACGCTCAAATCCTCTTCCGGAGGAAACTGCACTCCCACCAGGATGCCAACCTCCTGCTTCAGCGCTTGAACATACGGAAAGATGCCTGCCAGTCCGCCGGCGCCCAGGGATCCACCGCGAAGAAGGGCAAAGGTGATGCGGGACTTTTTCTGCGCGGCAGCGGCGGTTTCGACGACGTCCTCGACACTCTTTGCCGGAAAACTCGCGGGTTCCGCTGCTTTCCCGCCGGATGACGGATCGGGTGTCCGTCCCCTGAACCAGAAGCGATCCGGCTCGCCGAAGTCGATGGCCAGAAAGGTCCCTTGCAGCATCCCGATCCGCGACATCGGCGTTCCGCGCGCGGTCTGGAGATCGTACCACTCGGGCTTAGGAGCCAGCTTGACACTGTAATTCAGGTCGTGCCTCTCATCAAAAAGGCGATATGCACCCTGTCTGCGGCGAAGGTGATACGGGCTGTCTTCGACAAATTTTTCTCGGATGGGGACATTGACCCAGAGCTCCTTGATTTCACCGGGAAGGATCAACTCCAAGCCGCTGGCAAAATCTCCGGGATGGCAGCAAACGGGCCGTCCCTCTTCCTTTATGCGACAGGTTCCATCGATGAGGAGTCCGCGGCAGAACAGATCGATCTTAAGCTCGGCCGGGTTGAGCCGCTTGCCGGCGACGGGCATAATGCCGGCCTGATCGGCGATCGACGATGACATACAACGACCTCTCTAATAGAATCCTCACCAATTTCCTGCGCATGCAGGCAAGCCAACTAATTCCGAATCGGTTCGGAGATCCCGTACGGAACACCGCAAAGACGAAGGTGTTGTTGCCAGAAGCACCCCGCTCCACGATTGCTTACACTTGGCTCTTACGAAATCGTTCCATAATTTGTTTCTAATGAAAATGAATAGAGAGCCGCAATTCCTACGAAGACACTCGTGGCAGGCATGCTATTTGCGGTTGTGCAGGTAGAGGCCGGATTTGATATTGCGCCGGATGCGCCAGACTTCGCTCAAAACCTCGAGATAGGCCGTCAAGCGGACTTTGCTTCCCGGAGCGTTGACCCACACGATCGGAACTTCGCGAATCCGGAAACCCAGCTGCCGGGCGATGGCGAGGAGTTCGATGTCGTATCCCCAGCGCTCAATGGTCTGGTGGGGGAAGATGGCTTCAGCCGAACGGCGGGTAAACATCTTGAATCCCGCCTGAGTGTCCTCGATCCCCGGGACCGCGAGGCTGCGAATAACCAGATTGCCGCTGCGTCCGGCGAGTTCCTTGTACCAGGCCTGACGGACCGTGATGCGGGCGCCCCGGATTCTGCGCGAGCCGATGACGACATCGTAGCCCTGATCAAACGACGGCCACAGGCCGGCGATCTGCTCGAGGGTTGTTGAGTTGTCCGCGTCCATGAAGATGCGGTACGTCCCGAGCGCCTCCAGCATGCCGCGCCGCACGGCCGCACCTTTGCCATGATTGGCGCCGTCCGGGTGTTGCAGCAGGCGCAGTGACCTCATTGTTTCACTGCGCGCGCGCACAATCCGCGCTGTGCCGTCGGTTGAACCGTCGTCGACCACAATCACTTCCGACTCGAAGGGTTGTGCGGTGAGGTAGGCATCAACATGGCCAAGCGTTTCAGACAGCCGTGATTCCTCGTTGTAGGCCGGCAGGATCACGGAGAGATGAACGGTTTTCGCCATGAGCAACTGTCCCGAGATGAAGTGGGCCCCAGCCGCTGGCCGGGGCTGGGGATGTAATGAATACAAATTCGTGGCGCCGACCGCCGGGCGGCGCCCGCAAGCGCGTCCCCCTGCGGCGAAGCGGCTGCTTCAATTCTTCAAGTAAGGAATCGTCATGGGACCCTCGGGAATCACGGCTACCGGCGCATCCTTCCCGATCCGGTGCAACTCGGCGCGCAGCTCGGACTCGATATCGGCCACCGGCAGGAGGTGAGCGCGGCGCACTTGTTCCGAAGGGATGGTGCTGAACAGCCCCACCCTGGCTTTCATGCGAATCTGGGCCAGGAGCTGGGCTTCCCATTGATCGTAGAGGGAGAAACCAGGCGCAAGAATCGTTTTTAGAATTCCCGCGGGCGAATCATGTTCCCACAACAGCTTTCTGAAATTGCCGTGCGCCGGAAATCCATCCCGGCATTCGGCTGCCGCCAGGATAAAGCCGTCCTGACACACAATCTGCGCGGCAGCGGACATCCCTTTCACCGACTGATAGAGATTCTGATCGAGCGGGTAGCCGCCGTTGGTCGTCACTACGATCGGGTAGGACCGCTCGCACGCCACCATGGCCGTCGCCCTGGCAAACTCGCACCCCAGCCGGTGCGCAGCCAAGATGTCGCCGCAGAACAACCCGGTAATGCGGCGATCGCGGTTCTGAGTCACGTTGATGCAGAAATCCACGGGCAGCAGCGCGCCATTGGCCCGGATCTGCTCCTGCGTCGGGTTGTCATCGAGCAGCCCCCAGGTGCTGCGGGGATCGCCGATCACCGCAGCCCGGTGATAATGCATGATCGAGTCAATGTCGGCCAGCGCAGGGAAAATGCCCTTGTAGCCGCCGGAAAATCCCGCCATGAAATGAGGCTCGATAAATCCCAGCACAATGCGGCGGTCGGCTTCCACATACTCCCGGTTCAGCAGGATCGTGCGCCCGTCCGGCGACTTGCCGGCCGGCGCCATCGTGGCGGGATGGTGGGCCGTGTGGTTGACGACCCGGTACCGCTCCAGAATCCCGGCGCCAAGCATGGCGGTGAGCTCGGCCTGCGTGTTGATGCGATGAGAGCCGGTGCCATTGATGATCGTGATCTTCTCTTCGGCAACATGAGACAGCTCAGCCAGGGTCCAGCGCAGGAGACGATCGGTGACCAGAGGCCGTGTGATATCCGGAATGACCAACGCCAGCCGGTCCGTTCCGCCGACCAATTCCCTCATCGGCCGCGAGGCGATCGGATAGCTCACCGCGGCACGAAAGGACGCCTCCTCGTCAGGCAACCCTGCCACAAACTCCGGCTCCAGCACGTGCACGAAGGCCGACGGGACATCCACCTCCATCCGGTAGCAGCCGTATTGCAGTTTTACCTTCATGCGTCTCGCAAAAAAGTACTGAGTGCTGAGTACTGAGCGGCAAGCATGCACTCAGTACTCAGTACGGATACGTCGTTACGCAACGGTTATCTTATTACAGAGGTAGACATCCTGAATGGTGCGGAGCAGGGCAGCGCCCTCTTTCATGGGACGCTGGAAGGCCTTGCGGCCGGAGATCAGCCCCATCCCGCCGGCGCGCTTGTTGGTGACCGCGGTCCTGACCGCTTCGGCAAGGTCACTCTCCCCCGAACTCGCGCCGCCCGAATTGATCAGCCCGGCGCGACCCATGTAGCAATTGATCACCTGGTAGCGCGTCAGGTCGATGGGATGGTCGGTGCTCAATTCCGTGTACACCTTCTTGCTTGTTTTGCCGAACTTCAACGCTTCATAGCCGCCGTTGCACTCCGGCATCTTCTGCTTGATGATATCGGCCTGGATCGTGACGCCTAGGTGGTTAGCCTGTCCCGTCAAATCCGCGGCCAGATGATAATCCGGGCCGCCTTCCTTCTTTTTGTCGAACGCTGCGTTGCGCATGTAGCACCACAGGATCGTCGCCATGCCCAGTTGGTGCGCCTCATAGAACGCGTCGCTCACCTCCTGAATCTGCCGTTTCGACTCCTCCGAGCCGAAGTAGACGGTGGCGCCCACCGCGACTGCCCCCATGTCGAAGGCTTGCTGCACATTGGCGAACATGATCTGGTCGAAGGAGTTCGGATAAGTCAAAAACTCGTTGTGATTGATCTTGACGATGAAAGGAATCTTGTGAGCGTACTTGCGGGCTACCGAGCCCAGCACTCCCAGCGTGGAGGCCACGGCGTTGCAGCCGCCTTCGATCGCGAGCTTGATGAGATTTTCCCCGTCGAAATAAATCGGGTTCGGGGCGAACGATGCGCCCGCAGAGTGCTCGATGCCCTGATCCACGGGCAGGATAGAGAGATATCCCGTGCCCTGCAGGCGGCCGTGGTCGAACAACGTCTGCAAGCTGCGCAGCACAGGAATGGGTCGGTCGCTGGCCAGCCAGATGCGATCGATAAAATCCGGACCGGGGAGGTGCAGTTGTTCCTTCCCCACCGTTTTGCATACGTGGTCCAGGTAAAAGCGCGCCTTATCGCCAAGCAATCCTTCAATATCCTTTAATGATACACCTTCATGTGTCGGCATGATCCCTCCTCGAATCCGTACGCTGCCATGAGCCTTGCGTGACGATCACCGGGCGCAACGCGAGCGCCCGGTTCGAACCCTCAACGTTCCATACTTATCGGCCCATGGTACCACTAATCGTCAGGGCAGTATAAGCCGTTTTCGCCCCGCATCGCCCGGGTGAAGTCTGGAGTGGGGGAACTCAAGCGCTCACGATCACAGCGGAAAAATCATCTTGACAATTCATACGTTTGTATGAATCATACGTATGAATGAGTGAAACCAAGATCCGCATCCTGGATGCCGCGGAACAGCTCCTGGCGGAGCGCGGGTTCGCCGCCTGCTCGCTGCGGGCCGTCACGGCCGCGGCCGGCGTCAACCTGGGGGCGGTCAATTATCATTTTCGATCCAAGGAAGCCCTGATTCAGGCCGTCTTCGCGCGCAGGCTTCAGCCGCTCAACCGGCAGCGCCTGGCGGCATTGGATGCTTGCGAGCGCAAAGCCGCGGGAAAGGCCGTGCCGCTGGCGGATTTGCTCCATGCTTTCCTCGACCCGCTGCTTACTTCCGATCACGACGGCCAGGGGTTTATGCGTCTGATCGGGCGCATGTATTCCGAGCCCTCGCTCGACATCCACCGGCTCTTCCAGGCAGAGTTGGCGCCGACCGTGCGGCGGTTTCTCCGTGCCTTCCGCCTGACCCTGCCGGACCTGCCGCCGGAGGAACTCTGCTGGAGGCTGTTCTTCACCATCGGCGCCATGGCCCAGACGCTGGCTGCAGGCCCGCTGCTGAAGCTGATCTCGGGGGGGATTTGCGACCCCTCCAATCTGAAGGACGCAACGAGGAGGCTCGTTCTTTTCACCGGCGCGGGATTGCGCGCGGCGACCACGCCACAAACCCCAGCATCACGCAAGGGAATCCGCGCGCTTGGAAAGGCACAACTACACGGTGCCGGGGTGCGGGCCAAAGCCCGTGCCTCCTGATCTTTGTTTGAGAGTTTGTTTGAGTGGGCGGCAGGCAGCGCAACGCCGGCCGCCCGCCTTTGCCTGACGGTGCCGATTATGCCCGATCGAACAGCATGTTATTTGATCCTGGTTCTCTGGTTCATGCCCGGAGCGGCCCGGGCGCAGAGTGGGCTTTCCGACATGGGCGCCGCGCCGTCGGCTGCCGCGGATGCAGCCACAATGCGCCTGTCCCTGAAAGAAGCCATCGGCATCGCCCTGGCCCCTGAAGGGAGTGTGCGCCTCCAGCTTGCGGAGGAATTGCTTCGTCAGGCCCGCGCGCGCTCGGATGAAGCGCGCGCCGCTTTGCTGCCGAATATCTCAGCTTCGGTCGGGGAGCAGAACACAACGCGCAACCTGGAGGCCGCCGGCATCCGTTTCAACCTCCCCATACCCGGCTTCACGTTTCCCACGCTGGTGGGCCCCTTCAACATCTTTGATGCCCGGGCCACCGCGAGCCAGACCATCCTGAACCTGGGCTCCATGCGCCGATACCAGGCTTCGCGGGCAGGAATTCACCAGGCGGAGGCGGAGGCGCAAAGCACTCAAGACGATGTGCGGGCCCAGGTCGCGCGCGCCTATCTGGCTGCCGTGCGGGAGGAAGCCGTGCTGGAGGCGACGCAAGCCGACGTCAAGCTGGCGGAGGCTATCCTGAAACTGGCGAGTGATCAGAAGGCGGCCGGGACGGGCCTGGGAATTGAGGTCACACGAGCCAACGTCCAGCTCGCAAACCAAAAACAGCGCCTGCTTGTGGTTCAGACCCAGCGCACCGCGGCCCAACTGCAGCTGCTCCGGGCCATGCACCTCAATCTGGATGCCCGCCTGGAGTTGACGGACAAGCTGTCCCGTGTTCCTGCCCCGTCCCTAACCGTGCAGCAGGCCTTGCACGAGGCCTTCGAGACCCGCGCCGATTGGCAGGCTCAGCAGAAACGGTTGGAGACGGCGCGATTGCTGCAAAGCGCGGCCCGTATGGATCGGTTGCCGTCGATGAGTTTCTTTGCGGATTACGGCACGATTGGATCAGGAGCGGACAGCACCATCCCCACCCGCGCCTACGGGGTTGCCGTCCAGATCCCGATATTTGACGGCGGCCGTGTCGACGCCCGCCGCGCTCAGAGTATTTCCCAATACCACCAGGAGATGATCAGGAATGAGGACCTGCGCGCGCAGATCGAGCTCGAGGTCCGCCTTGCGCTCGACAGCTTGCAGTCCTCCGCCGAGCAAGTTCAAACGGCAGAAGAAGGACTGGCTCTGGCCGAGGACGAAGTCGCCCAAGCCCAACGCCGCTACAGCGCCGGAGTCAGTCCCGGTATCGAGGTGACCGATGCGCAAACCCGGCTGGAGCGTGCGCGCGAAAACAGGATCTCGGCGCTGTTCGGCTATAACGTGGTGCGCATCAATCTGGCCGCAGCCACGGGAACCATGCGCCAGCTGATCCAGTGATTCAGGGGGCCGTCACCGAAGCTGCATGCATAGGAGAAAGACATATGAAGTGGACAAGCGTGGGAGCACTCGCCGCTGTTCTTTTAGGCGCAGCGGTCTTTGGGGCTTGCAGCCGATGGCAGCGCGGCGCATCCGAGAGCCTGAAGCTTTACGGCAACATCGAGCTGACGCAGGTGGATATGGCTTTCAAGATCTCGGGAAAAATCGTCGAGCTGGAAGTTAACGAAGGAGACACTGTGCGTCAGGGAATGTTTCTCGCGCGCCTGGATACGCTTCAGCTCGAGAGCCAGAGGAATCGCGATCAGGCAGCCCTCGTGACCGCCGAATCGCTGATCCCCCCCCTGCAAACGGGCATCGAGCGCCAGAAAGCTACACTGGCAGCGGAAACCGATCTGCGCGGTGCTCAGCTCGCCCAGGCCGAAGCGGCGCTGCGCGACTTGCAGGCGGGATCACGAGCGCAGGAGATCCAGCAAGCCCGGGCATTGGTGGAAGAGGCAAAGTCGCAGCACCAGCAGGCCCGGCAGGATTGGGATCGCGCGCAAGTCCTGCACAAGAACGATGACATCTCCACCGCCCAATTCGACCAGTACCGGTCACGCTTCGATACTTCCGCGGCCGCTCTGCGCCAAGCCGAGGAGAGGCTGGCTCTGGTCGTCGAAGGGCCGCGCAAAGAACAGATCGAGGGAGCCCGCGCTCAAGTGGCCCAGGCGCGCGCTAATGTGCAGCTGACCGAGGCGTCGCGCCTGGAGTTGAAACGAATGGAGCAGGAGCTGCAGACCCGCAGAGCCCAGGTGGAGCAAGCCCGTGCCCAGGTCGCAGTCGTCGACGCCCAGCTGGCGGATGCCGTAGCTGTCGCACCCGCCAACGGAGTCGTGCTGGTCAAGTCCGCCGAAATCGGGGAGGTTTTGGCGCCCGGCACAACCTTTGCCACCCTGGGCGAAATAGATCGCCCCTGGCTGCGTGCCTACATCGGCGAGCAGGATCTGGGCCGCGTAAAGCTGGGGGCCAAAGTCAAGGTGACGACGGATTCTTACCCCGGCAAAGTCTACTGGGGCAAAATAACTTTCATCGCCTCGGAAGCAGAATTTACTCCCAAGCAGATACAAACCCCCGAGGAGCGGGTCAAACTGGTCTACCGCATCAAGATCGAAGTTGAAAATCCCCGGCGGGAGCTGAAACTGAATATGCCGGCAGAAGCTGAGATTCTCTTGTCAGAAAAAACCTAGTTTTTCCGGCCTCCGGCTTCGGACTGAAATCCTATGTTTGAAAAAGGTCGGAAGTCGGATGTCATAGATCAGAGGTCGGATGTCAGATGTCGACACGATGGTGGAAACCCAGGACCTGACGCGGCGGTTTGGCGCGCTGACGGCCGTTGACCGGCTCTCCGTCAGGATTAAGCGTGGGGAGATCTTTGGCTTGGTTGGCCCTGATGGCGCCGGCAAGACCACGACATTGCGCCTTCTCTGTGGACTGCTGAATCCCACGGAAGGCCAGGCCTGGGTGGTGGGTCGCGACGTGCAGCGCGACCTCAACGCCATCAAGGATCGCATCGGTTACATGGCCCAGCGCTTCGGCCTCTATGTCGACCTGACCGTAGAGGAAAACATGCGGTTTTATGCCGACCTCTTCGGCATTTCACAGAGCGAGCGCGCTGCGTTGACCGCGCAGTTGCTCAAAATGACGCGCATGGAGCCGTTTCGAGGCAGGTTGGCGGGGCACCTCTCCGGAGGCATGAAGCAGAAACTGGCTCTGATGTGCACGTTGTTGCACCACCCTCAAGTGCTGTTCCTGGATGAGCCCACCAACGGGGTCGATCCAGTATCGCGCCGCGATTTCTGGGCCATTCTGTATCAACTGGTGAAGGACGGGCTCACGGTCGTCATCACCACCGCCTATCTGGACGAGGCGGAACGCTGCAACCGGGTAGGCCTGATGCACCAGGGAAGACTCATCCGGTGCGAGCCTCCGGATGCGCTCAAGCGCAACATCGCGGAGGAATGCTATGAGGTGAAAACGTCGGACTCACGTCGCGCCAAGGAAATCCTCGGACGGCTTCCGGGTGTGACCAGCGTCGAGCCCGCCGGCGCAGGTTTGCATCTGTTCCTTTCAGTGTCGCAGGCGTCGCCGGCCAGTCTGGAGCGGGAGATCCTCTCCGCCGGCTTGACCCTGACTGAGTTCAAGCGAATCGTGCCGTCGCTGGAGGATGCGTTTATCGCGCTGATTGGCAAGGCCGGAAACTAATCCGCGAAACCCACTAAGCACGTGAGGAACGCTCGAGTTTTGTGAAATGGCCGACAACATTGGGATTTTTGGAAGAGATATGCAGGAAAGCTGGGCGGTCGAAGTCGAAGATCTGAGCAAGCGCTTCGGGGATTTTCGCGCCGTTGACCGTATTTCGTTTTCTGTGCGCCGCGGCGAGATCTTCGGCTTCCTGGGCCCGAACGGCGCAGGAAAATCGACAACGATCCGTATCTTGTGCGGTTTGCTCAAGCCTTCCGGCGGCCGTGCAATCGTGGGCGGTCTGGATGTGGCCTCTGTGCCGGAACAGGTGCGCAGGAATATCGGCTACATGTCGCAGAAGTTTTCTCTTTATGACGACCTGTCGGTCGAGGAGAACATCAACTTTTTCAGCGGCATTTACAGCGTCCCGCGCGCTTTGCGGCGCGAGCGCAAGGATCATGCTCTGCGCATGGCGGGGCTCGAGGAACGCCATGACACGATGACGCGTACGCTTTCGGGCGGATTGAAACAGCGCCTGGCGCTCGGGTGCGCGATCCTGCATCGCCCGCCGATCCTGTTCCTGGACGAGCCGACCTCGGGGGTCGATCCGATTGCCCGGCGCACCTTCTGGTCGCTCATCTACCAGCTCTCCGATGCCGGACACACAATTTTTGTCAGCACGCACTATATGGATGAGGCGGAATACTGCCACCGGCTCGCGCTGATGTACCGCGGGAAGATCATTGCCCTCGGCGCTCCCGAGGAGCTTAAAAACACGTTGCAGTCGCAAAGCCTCCTGAGCCTGGAATCATCGGATCCTCTGGCCAGCATGCGGATACTCGAGAAGGAATCCGGGATCATGGATGTGGCTGTCTTTGGCGGCGGCCTCCATGTGACGGTTGCCGATCCCTCATCGTCGACGCAGCGCATTCATCAAGCCCTGGCGGCCGCCGGAATCGGGATTCGAAGCCTCGAGGTCATCGCTCCATCGATGGAAGATGTCTTCGTCGCCCGCATCGAGGAAGAGGAGCGGAGAGCCTCATGAGCCTGCGCCGGACCTGGGCGGTAGCCCGAAAGGAATTCCTGCACATTATCCGCGATGCGCGGAGTCTGGCCATGGCTCTGGCCTTGCCTCTTTTTATGCTTCTGCTCTTCGGATACGCGCTGACCCTCGATATCGATCGCATCCCGACCATCATTTACGATGCCGACCGGACTCCGGAGAGCCGGGAATTGATTGCACGCTTTCAAGGCTCGCGCTATTTCCAGATCCGGGATGAGGCCGGCGATTATCAGGCAGTAGAGGCTGCGATCGATCGGAGTCAGTGCCTTCTTGGCGTGGTTCTCTTCAAGGATTTCGCCAGGCAATTGCTGTCCGGGCAAGGCGCCCAGGTCCAGCTGCTTCTGGACGGCAGTGATTCCAACACCGCATCGATCGCTCTCGGCTATGCACGCACGCTGCTTCAGACCTACGATTTGGAACTGCGCGCGGAAGCGCAGAACCGCCGCGGTGGGGGATCGGTTTCGTCCCCCGTCCAACCGCAACTGCGCATCTGGTACAACGCCGATCTGAAGTCGAAGAATTACATCGTCCCGGGTTTGATTGCCGTGATCCTGATGATCATCGCCGCGCTGCTCACCTCGTTGACGATTGCACGCGAGTGGGAGATGGGCACCATGGAACAGTTGCTCTCCACGCCGTTGCGGGCGGCCGAGGTAGTGCTTGGAAAGATGGCGGCTTTCTTCGCCCTCGGCGTGGTTGACATGCTGGTGGCCGTCGTTGTGGGGATCGGCGTTTTCCGCGTGCCGCTGCGCGGAGACATTCTGTTTCTGGCTGTCACCAGCAGTTTCTTTCTCATTGGCGCCCTGTGCTGGGGAATCTTGATCTCGGCCGTGGTGCGCTCGCAGCTGCTCGCCTACCAACTGGGGGCGCTCACCTCTTTCTTGCCCGCGTTTCTGCTGTCGGGCTTTATCTTCGACATCCGCAACATGCCGAATATCATCCAGGCCGTCACCTACCTGTTCCCCGCGCGCTATTTCGTTACGATTCTGAAGGGCGTCTTCCTTCGCGGCGTCGGGGCGAAAGTTTTGTGGGTTGAGGCCGCACTGCTGTTCGCATACGCGGCCATCGTGTTTCTGGTGGCGACGCGGAAACTCAAACAAAAGGTGGCCTGACGCCTATGTGGGAACGCATCAAGGAGATTATCCGGAAAGAATTCTTTCAGACCTTGCGCGATCCGCGCAGCCGCGCATTGCTGCTGGGGCCGCCGCTGATCCAGCTGATCATCTTCGGCTACGCGGTCAATATGGATGTCGAACACACCCAGATCGCCTGGATGGACATGGACCGCACCTACGAAAGCCGGGCCCTGCTATCGGCGTTCCAGGGATCCAAATATTTTGTGGTACAGGAACTGCTCAATCACGAGGATCAGATCACCGAGGGGCTCGATCAGGGACGAATTGAAGCTGTCGTGCGTGTGCTCCCGGGTTTTGCGCGCGCTATCTACCGCGGCAGTACTGCACAGGTTCAGGTCCTGATCGATGGGACCAACTCCAATACCGCCGGAATCGTGTCGAACTACATTGCCCAGACGATCATAGGATATGCCGGCGCTGTGCAACTAGGACAGCGGAATGCCCGACTGATGGCGCGTACGGAAGGCGCCGGAGGTCCAGCCCCGGCCAGCCTGTCGGGCCTGACGGTGCGGAACCGCGTGTGGTTCAACCCGGATCTGAAGAGCCGGGTATATTTCGTCCCGGGAGTGATCGTCAATATCATTGCCCTGGTGACCATCATGCTGACCGCCATGAGCATCGTGCGGGAAAAGGAGATCGGCACCATGGAGCAATTAATGGTGACCCCGCTCCGGCCGATCGAGCTCATGCTGGGAAAACTCCTTCCCTTTGCCATCGTTGGCATCCTGCAGGTGGCCGTGATCACAGTCGCGGCCTTGCTGATCTTCCACATTCCGTTTCGCGGTCACGCGGGATTGCTCTTCGTTAGTTCGCTCCTGTTCCTGTTGACGACCCTCGGCATCGGCCTGTTCATTTCAACGATTTCCCGCACCCAGCAGCAGGCGATGATGACTTCGTTTTTCTTCTTTATGCCGGCGCTGCTGCTGAGCGGTTTCAGCTTTCCCATCCGCAACATGCCGCTTCCCGCCCAGTATCTCACCTATCTCAACCCGCTGCGTTACTTCATGGAGATCGTGCGCAGCCTCTTCCTCAAGGGGATCGGCATAAACTACCTGTGGCCGCAGGTATTGGCTCTGCTCTTGTTCGGATCCGCGATTCTAGTTTTCAGCGCACTGCGCTTCCACAAACGACTGGATTAAGACAGTGAGCCAAATCCAGGGAGCATAAGGGCTGTCCCCGAGCTTGCCTGGGATTCAGATGAGGTATTTGGTTGCTGCCACACTGCAGCGCATATCTTGTTGTTTGCTCCTTGAGCGCGCGGCGCCAGATTTTCGAGCAGCAGGTTTACCATCTCGGCTCACTTGATGGCCGTGAACATGATTTCGACTAAAGCGTCGGCGCTTACCAGTCCCGTCTCAGCGCTCACGCGGGCAGGAAAATCCGCAGTAAAGATCTCGCGATAGGCCGTATTCATGGCGTTGAAGTTTTTCATGTCGGTGATGTAGACCGTCCCATCCACCACATCTTTCCAGTCAAAGCCGGCCGCCCGGAGGGTGCGTCCGATCCTGGCCAGAGTCGCGCGAGTCTGTGCGCCGACATCCCCTTTGTTGTTGGTGTCATTGCCCAGCATGCCGGAGAGGTAGAGACGATTGCCGATGCGGATCGCCGAGCTCAGGTTGGGAGTGGGTTGAGCCGGGCTGCCGTCGGCGTTTGGCGGATTGAGTGCTTCGCGGGCGCTGCCTTTTACGGCCAGCATCGTGATTTCAACCACCGCCTCCGCATTCATCAATCCGGTCCTCACGGTTGCGCGGGCAGGCGGATCCTTCAGAAAGTAGGTCCGATAGGTTGCATTCATATCCTGGAATAGCGCTGTATCCGTGATGTAAACGCGGCTGCTGGCCACATCGGCATAGGTCATACCCCCGGCTTTCAGAATCTCGCCCGCGTTATCCATTACGGTTTTGGTCTGGATCTTGATGTCCCCCGGGACCATGGAATTGTCCTGCCCGTTGCGCGCGATCAACCCAGCCAGGAAAAGGGTGTCGCCTGACAGGATACCGTAGCTATAGGGGCTCGGGGATTTGAGCCATCCCGCCGGCTGCACGATCTTGCGCTCCCCGCCCTCCGCGACTGCAATCATCGAGATCTCAATCAAGGCATCAGGCATCGCCAGATTTGCCACAACCGTGGTCCGGACCGGCGGCTCTTTCGGCCAATAGCCGCCGTAAACTTCATTCATCGCCTGGAAATCGGCCGCACTGCGGAGAAAGACTGTAGATGAAACCACGCAGTCCATCCGCGAGCCTGCAGCCTTGAGCACCCGGGAGAGATTGTCCAGGACACGCTTTGTCTGAGCTTTGATGTCGCCGCCGGCAAATTTGCCGCCCTCGTCCGTCGCGAGATTGCCGGAGAGATAGATGAACTTGCCGGCCTTGACTGCCGGACTGAAAGGAAGATTCAGATCGGAGCCGACGCGCACGATCTGTTTGGTCGATTGAAACGCATCCGGGCTCCCCAGCAAGGACAGGAACGCAACGGCAGACAAAAGCACACGCATAATCTACCTCCTGAATCTGAATGAGAGTGCTGACAGCAAAACCGCAACCGCCTCGCCTATTGTAACCGGAGAAGGGGGAATGACGATTGACGATTTACGAATGACGATTGAAGGAATGGTATTCGCGCGTCAATCGTCAATCTTTTCCATGGGCCGGGATGAATCCGACGATCCATTTCAGCGCGTCTTCGGCATACTGGTAGAGTGTCCGACAGCCATCGTGGAAGCTGTGGTTGGTGGCTTCCACGGCCCGCAGCTTGCGCAGTTCGGTATCAGGACCGAAGAGCTTGCGCGCTTCGTCCGCCGGCAGGTAGCCATCGTGGGCGGACTGAAGCACCATGACCGGGAAGGGAGCGACCCGGCGCAGGTAGCTGTAGGTTTCAATCATGACTCGCGGTCGTCGTGGCGGGGCATTGGCGGACCTCGTCCTGCGCGCCCGGTGCAGCACGTGTTCCTCTTCCTTGGTCAGAGCGATAGCCAGCAACCCGGCCAGGCGCTGGTCCAGACCACCTTCACCCGCAGCCACGACCGAAAGCCCGGCTCCGCGCGACAGCCCCACGAGGATGATCCTCGTCGATTGCGGCAGTCCGAGCTCTTTTTCAGCAAAAGCGATAATGCTTTCGTAATCCCTGACCAGAAGTCTTGGCGTCGTGGTTTCGTTATCCGAAAAATACCCCAGGTGATGCACGTAGCCCCGGGCGCTGAATCCGGCAACCGGATAGTTCCAACTTGCCAGCCAGTTGAAAATATCCGAGCCCAGCCCGAGCCACCCTCCGTCGCCGGTCGCATAAAGGATCAGGACGCTATCGGCATGGGCTTGCGCCGGCTTGGAGAGACGCAGCTCGAGCGGATGCCCGTTGAGCATCATCCGGGCCCTTGTCTGAACCTGCACTCCAGAGTTCGGCAGATTCAGATGGCATGAGCACCCGGACAGAAAAAGCAGGAACAGAAACGCAGCCGCCAGTCCGGCAATAACACGATGAACATGAGCTGAATGCTCATCGCCTTGTCGGAGTGTCTCGGCGGCGCCGCGACCGCGCTTCCTGCGTGCACTGGCTGCGCAGACCCAGCGGGCTCTGCGGCCGAACGGACATGAAAGAGAACCTTGGATTCCAGATTTGTTAGTGATAAAAGATGATCCTCCCGGAAACAGACATTACACCCATGTTCCATTACGCTAAGATTACCGCATCGTTTCACAGAGGGAGAGGGCATTATGGTAGAAAACGCCGGGACTTTTGACATCGCAATCATTGGAGGCGGGATTGTCGGACTCGGAACCGCGCTGGCGCTTGCGGAACAATTTCCCGGATACGCGCTCGCCATCTTCGAGAAAGAACCCGAGCTGGCCAGCCATCAGACAGGTCACAACAGCGGGGTGATCCATGCAGGCATTTATTACAAAACCGGTTCCGCCAAGGCAAAGCTGTGTGTGGCAGGTGTACGTCTGCTGACCGAGTTCTGCGAAGCAAATGGCGTTGCCTACGATCGTTGTGGGAAGGTCATCATCGCGGTTACCGAGCAGGAACTGCCCCGCCTCCACGAATTGTACGAGCGCGGCAAAGCGAACAGCGTGCCCGGCCTCGAGCTCATCGGCCCCGAGCGCGCCCGCGAGTTGGAACCCCACGTCCGTGCAGTGCGCGCCCTTTACTCGCCCAACACCGCCATCATTGATTTCAGCGAGGTTGCTGCCGCAATGGCCGCGCAACTCACCAAGCGGGGCGCCCAGATCCTCAAGCCTGCCCAGGTGCGCGCGATTCGGCGGGAAGGCGGACAGCTGCGACTCGAAACAGGCGCCGGTTCATTTACCGCACGCAACCTGATCAATTGCGGCGGGCTGCATGCAGATCGCATTGTGCGCCTGATGGGAATCGATCCCCGGGTGCTCGTGGTCCCTTTCCGCGGCGAGTACTACACGCTCAGGTCAGGCTGCGACAAGGTGCGCGGGCTCATCTACCCCGTGCCCAACCCGCAATTCCCATTCCTCGGAGTGCACTTTACCAAAAGAATCCATGGCGGTTATGAGGCAGGCCCCAACGCTGTTCTGGCTTTCGCGCGCGAAGGCTACCGCATGCGCGATGTGAGTCTGGGAGATCTTGCGGAGATGTCGGCTTTCCTGGGATTCTGGCGGATGGGATGGAAATACTGGCGTACGGAGGTCTATGAGTTGTACCGGTCTCTGAGCCGGCGCGCGTTCCTGCGCGCCCTGCAAAGGCTGGTGCCCGACCTGAAGAATGAAGATCTCGAACCGGGCGGATCAGGCGTTCGTGCCCAAACCATCACGCCCCAGGGGACGCTCGTGGATGACTTCCAGATTATCGAGGCCCCCCATGCGATTCACGTCTTGAATGCCCCATCCCCGGCGGCCACGGCATCCATCGCCATCGGCAGGCACATCGCAGATAGAGCAGCAAAAGCCTTCGGTCTGAGAAAATAGCATTTTTGATTTTGGATTGCGGATTTTGGATTTCAACCTCCAGTCACAGCGAGGTCTTTTAATCCAAAATCCGCAATCCAAACTACTCTCTTGCAGCCTCTTTCTCAGCTTTCGGGGCCTCCGTGGGGCCGTACTCTAGCGAGGCCAGCTGCTGATAGAACCGGAACCGCTTCACGACGTCCTGCTGAGCCAAAACCAGCAGGCGCTTCGCCTCTTCCGGCTGGCTCAAAGCCAGCATCTTGTAGCGCGTCTCCTGGTAGGCGTAGTCCTTCAGCGGCATCTTGGGAGGCTTTGAATCCAGGACCAGCGGATTCTTTTCCTGTTCCGTCAGGCGGGGATCATAGCGATACAGCGGCCAGTAGCCGCAGTCGACGGCGGCTTTCTGGTTCTTCATGGCGGTCGTCATGTTGATTCCGTGCGCGATGCAGTGGCTGTAGGCGATGATAATCGACGGCCCATCGTACGACTCGGCTTCGAGGAACGCCTTGACGGTCTGGGCGTCGTTGGCTCCCATCGCCACGGCCGCGACGTAGACACTGCCGTAGTTGATGGCATGCAGGCCGAGGTCTTTCTTGGCGAGCGGCTTGCCGCCGGCCGCGAACTTGGCCACAGCGCCGCGCGGCGTCGACTTCGACATCTGCCCGCCGGTGTTGGAATATACCTCGGTATCGAGCACCAGGAGGTTGACATTGCGCCCGGATGCCAGGACATGATCAAGGCCGCCGTATCCGATGTCATACGCCCAGCCGTCGCCGCCGACGATCCAGACACTTTTCTTGACCAGGTAATCAGCCAGGCTCTCCAGGTTGCGCGCTTCCTTCGATTTCAACGCGGCGAGTTTTTCCCTCAATGCCACCACGCGTTCGCGCTGATCGTAGATCCCGGCTTCATCCGACTGATCCGCCTTGAGAATCCCGGCGGCCAGTTCTTCCCCGATCTCGGCGGAGAGTTTCTGCACCAGTTCACGCGCCATCTCTGCATGCTTATCGATGGTGAGCCGGTAGCCGAGCCCGAATTCGGCATTGTCCTCAAACAGCGAGTTGCACCAGGCCGGCCCGCGCCCTTCCTTATTTGTGGTGTAAGGTGTTGTCGGCAGGTTGCCGCCGTAAATGGACGAGCATCCCGTTGCATTGGCAATGATCGCGCGGTCGCCGAACAGCTGGGTCATGAGTTTCACGTATGGCGTCTCGCCGCAGCCTGAACAGGCTCCGGAATACTCGAAGAGCGGCTGCAGCAGCTGGTTCGCCTTGATGCTGGTCATGCGCACCTGGCGCCGATCGTACTCGGGCAGGTCCAGGAAGAACTTGTAGTTCTCGCGCTCGGTCACACGGATCGGGATCTGGGGCACCATGTTGATAGCCTTCAGGCGCGTCTCCTTTTTGTTCTTGGCAGGGCACACATCCACGCACATGCCGCAACCGGTGCAATCCTCGGGAGCGATCTGGACGGTGTAGGCCATGCCTTCGATGAATTCGCTGCCCTTGGTCGTCATCCATTTGAAGGTCTTCGGCGCCTTCTCCGTCAGCTTCATGTCGTAGGCCTTGATGCGGATGGAAGCATGCGGGCAAACGATGGCGCACTTCCCGCACTGGATGCAGATCTCCGGATCCCACGCCGGAATTTCGAGCGCAATGTTGCGCTTTTCCCACTGGCACGTTCCCGTCGGGAATGTGCCGTCCACGGGGAACGCGCTTACGGGCAGAGAATCCCCGCGCGCGGCCATGATCGGAGCGACTACATTTTGCACGAAGGCCGGAGCCTCCAGTGCCACCATAGGCGGCCGGTCAAACGAGCTGGTCACCTGCTCCGGCACCTTGACCTCAAAGAGGTTGGCCAGCGTCTGCTCCACCGCCATGAAGTTCTTGCGCACGACCTCCTCGCCCTTGGCGCCGTAGGTCTTCTTGATCGAATGCTTGATCGATTCAATCGCCTCATCGCGAGGCAGGACGCCCGAGATGGCAAAAAAGCAGGTTTGCATGATGGTGTTGACCCTGGCTCCCATGCCGGTATCCTTGGCGACCTTGTAGCCGTCGATCACGTAGAAGCGGATCTTCTTGTCGATGATCTGTTGCTGGACCGAGCGTGGCAGATTGTCCCAGACATCCTGCGGGCCAAACGGGCTGTTGAGCAGGAAGGTGGCGCCGGGCATGGCATCTTTCAGCATGTCCTGCCGCTCCAAAAATACGAATTGGTGGCAGGCGACAAAATTGGCCCGATTGATGAGATATGTGGAGTGAATCGGGCGCGGCCCGAAGCGCAGGTGCGAGACCGTGACTGCGCCCGCCTTCTTCGAGTCATACACGAAGTAGCCCTGGGCGTAGTTCGGCGTATCCTCGCCGATGATCTTGATGGAGTTCTTGTTGGCGCCCACCGTGCCGTCGGCGCCGAGTCCATAAAACAGGGCACGCACAACATCGTCGCCTTCGGTGGAGAAAGTCGGGTCATAATCGATGGAGGAGTGGGTTACATCATCGACGATGCCCACCGTGAAGTGGTTCTTCGGGGCGGGTTTCTTCATCTCGTCAAACACCCCGCGCACCATCGCCGGCGTGAATTCCTTGGACGACAGCCCGTAGCGGCCGCTGACGATCAGCGGGAAGGACTTGAAGGGAGCCGTCCCGCGGGCGAAGGTTTCTGCAACCGCCGTCGCGACATCCTGATAGAGCGGCTCGCCGGCGCTGCCGGGCTCCTTGGTGCGATCCAAAGCCGTGATCACGCGCACCGTCGGCGGCAGGGCGGCCATAAAGTCTTTGATCGAGAAGGGGCGGTACAGGCGGATTTTCACCATGCCGATCTTCTCTCCACGCGCGGTAAGGTATTCCACGGCCTCCTGCGCTGCTTCCGCTCCCGAGCCCATCAGAACGATGACGCGCTCGGCATCCGGCGCACCGACATAGTCGAACAGGCGGTACTGGCGGCCGACGATGCCGGCAAACTTGTCCATGGTTTTCTGCACAATCGCTGCCGCGGCATCATAGTAGGGGTTGCACGCTTCCCGAGCCTGGAAGAAGACATCCGGGTTCTGCGCCGATCCGCGCAAAACCGGGCGCTCCGGAGTCAGGCGCCGGTTGCGGTGCGCAATGACCAGCGCATCGTCGATCATCGCACGCATGTCGTCTTCGGTTAACTGCTCGATCTTCATCACTTCATGGGAGCTGCGGAAGCCGTCGAAGAAGTGGACGAACGGAACGCGCGATTCCAAAGTGGCCGCCTGCGCGATCAGCGCGAAGTCCATGATCTCCTGAATCGAGTTGGAAGCCAGGAGGCCGAAACCGGTGGACCGGGTTGCCATGACATCGCCGTGATCGCCGAAAATCGAGAGGGCATGTGTCGCCACCGTCCGCGCAGAAACGTGAAACACCGTGGGCGTCAGTTCGCCGCCGATCTTGAACATGTTGGGGATCATCAGAAGCAGCCCCTGTGCCGCAGTAAATGTGGTTGTCAGCGCGCCCGTCTGGAGCGCTCCGTGCACGGCGCCGGCGGCCCCACCCTCGCTCTGCATTTCCGTGACCGAGGGGATCGTGCCCCAGATGTTGTGCAGGCCTTCGGCAGCCCATGCATCCGACCACTCTCCCATCGGGGAGGAAGGAGTAATAGGATATATGGCAATGACCTCGTTGGTTCTGAAGGCAACATAGGCTGCTGCTTCGTTACCGTCGATCGTAACCATCTGTCTTGTCATGGTTGTTTTCCTCGAATTCAGAAAATAATAGCTTCCTGGTTGATTATTGATTATGGGTTGGCCGTACACGCCAACCGCATAGACTATCATTAATTTGCCCTAGTTTGAGATCTTTTGCGCCCCCACAGCAAGGTAATATCAGCACGAGATCCACGAACGATCTTCGGGAGGGTTTCGTGTTCGTTTGCGATTGCGGCCCGGATTCCCATCGATGGGTGTCTTGCTGCGATGCTTTGCCATGAACGCATTACTCTGTCGGCGGGTTCGAACGTCAGGTTTGGCTGCAGCAGGAATCAAAAACCAAACCGCAACGATAGGGATGCAGTCTGTTGTGCCGAGTGGACGCCGACCGCTGGACTGCGCCCGGATTCTGCAATAATCTATGCCCCGTCCGGCGGCCGAGGCCTATTTCAGCGGATCAGCGCGCGGCCGGCCTGGAGCGCCTTGCGGTTCAACTCGATCAGATCGGCACGCAACCCATGCTCCGCCAGTGCGGACAGAACGGACTCATCGTTCACCGCGCCGGTCACCTGGAGGTAGGCTCCAAGCATGACCATGTTCGCGACTTTTGGATTCCCCACTTCCTTGGCGGCATCCGTCACCGGAACTTCGACGATCCGGATATCCGTCCTGGAAGGCTTCGTAGTCACCATGGATGAATTGAGCATCATCAAGCCGCCCGGCAGCAGTTCACCTACGAATTTCTCCACCGAGGGTTCGTTGAACGCAATCACGGCGGAGGGTCGGTTGATCAGCGGCGAGGCGATCGTGCGACGCGAAAGCTTCACGTGGCAATGAGCTGTGCCCCCGCGCATTTCAGGACCGTAAGAAGGAATCCAGGAAACCTGGAGGCCCTCCCGCATGCCAGCCTCTGCCAGGGCGACTCCGGCAAATAGGATCCCCTGCCCGCCGAATCCGCTGATCTTCATCGAGACTTCCTCGATCTCACCGCGGGCGACCGCGCCGCACGCAGTGATGCCGGCCTCGACAGGTGTCTCTTTGTGTACGGCCTTTGCCGCAGCCCTGGGTTCAGCCACCGGAGATGCGCTGGAACCGTTGCCGGTCCGGTCCTTGTACAGCTTGAGCGGGAACAATGGGAACAGATGGTTCTCTACCCAGTGCACCGCGTCTTCCGGGGAAACTTTCCACCCCGTCGGGCAGGTCGACAGCACTTCTACCAGCGAGAACCCGCGGCCTTCGATCTGGCACTGCAACGCGCGCCGCACAGCCTTGCGCGCCTTCATGTGGTGTTTGGCATCGGTGAGAGCAACGCGCTCGATGTACGCGGGAGCTTCGAGGGACGACAACAGCTCGCAAACTTTCATCGGGTACCCTTCGTTGGCGAGCGTACGACCATACGGCGAGGTCGTGGTCCGCTCGCCGACCGGCGTTGTCGGAGCCATCTGGCCACCCGTCATGCCGTAAATGCCGTTGTTGACGAAGAAGACGGTAATGTTCTCGCCACGGTTCGCCGCATGCAGGATCTCATTGCCGCCGATCGCCGCCAGATCGCCATCCCCTTGATAAGAGATGACGATGCTGTTCGGTCGCGATCGTTTGATGCCGGTCGCAACCGCCGGCGCACGCCCGTGGGACGCCTGCACATTTCCGATATCGAAGTAGTAGTAGGCGAAAACCGAGCATCCCACCGGACTGACCAGAATAGTTCGGTCCTGGATTCCGAGATCCTCGATCGCCTCGGCGATCATCTTGTGCAGTACGCCATGGCCGCAGCCCGGGCAATAATGAGTGACTTCCAGGTCGCCGCCTTTGCGGTCGAAGTGATCGTAAAATGTCTGAGGTTTGCTATGCTTAATTTCCCACACACTCGTTCTCCATCTTTTTAATGGCTGCCAGGACTTCCTCTTCCGTCGGGATATTGCCGCCGGCTCTGCTCAACAGCCGCACGGGGGTCCTGCCGTTCGCGGCAAGTCGCACATCCTCCATCAACTGCCCGTAGCTCAACTCCACGACCAAAATCCCTTTGACCCTGGCCGCCAGCTCCCCCAGTGGTTTCATCGGGAAAGGGAACAGGGTAATCGGGCGCAACAGGCCGACCTTTTTCCCTTGGTTGCGCGCTTCATCCACCGTCGCACGCGCCACGCGGCTGCTGATTCCATAACCGACCAGCAAATACTCCGCATCCTCGGACCGGTGTTCTTCCCACCGGACTTCTTTTGCCTCGGCCTCGTGGTACTTCGCCTGCAGTTTCAGGTTATGCTGCTCCAGATCTTCGGGACGGAGGTAAATCGAAGTGACGAGATTCTTGCGGGTTTCCGCATTCCCGGCTACCGCCCAATCCTTCGGGGGCTGCGGACCGCATGGTGCCGGCAGCGCGACGGCTTCCATCATCTGCCCCAGGGCGCCATCGGCGAGTATTACCGCCGGATTGCGATAACGATCCGCCAAGTCAAAGGCAAGGATCGTCAGGTCGCACATCTCCTGAACGCTGTTCGGAGCCAGCACGATGTTGCGATAGTTTCCGTGTCCCCCGCCCTTCACCATCTGGGAGTAATCACTTTGCTCCGGCCCAATATTGCCCAGTCCCGGCCCGCCGCGCATGATGTCGGCCACCACGCACGGCAACTCCGCTCCAGCCAGATAGGATATCCCTTCCTGCATCAGGCTGATCCCGGGCCCGGAGGAGCCGGTCATGGAGCGGACTCCCGCCGAGGCAGCGCCGTACACCATCTGGATCGATGCGATCTCGCTCTCCGCCTGGAGAAACACCCCGCCAGCCTTCGGAAACAACAACGCAGCCGTCTCGGCAATCTCGCTTGCCGGAGTGATCGGATACCCGAAGTAAGCATGGCAACCCGCCAGGATCGCTCCATTCACAATTGCGTCATTCCCCTTCATTAACTGCCTCATGAACGGCCTCCTGAAGATTCCACCACCCCGGACTGAACCGCCACTTCCTCCGCGGCCTCTTTGTCATCCTTGCGCACGCGCACCGTGATGGCGCCGGGCTCAGGACAAACATAAAAACAGATACCGCATCCGGTGCATCCCGACCCGGAATAGGCGATCGCATAATACCCCTGACGATTCAAGAAACGGCTCTGGCTAAGCACTTGAGGCGGGCACGACACGACACACAGACAACAACCCTTACAAAGATGGGAAGCGATTTGGATATCGCCCCGATCAATATCACCCATGACTCCCTCCGACCAAAAACAGTAATTTGCCTGCTCCCACTGCAGGCAAAACGGCGCATGATAGTATCACGGGAAAACAAGGCAATCCGCGTTCCGCAACCTCTGCAGAAGACAATCTACTTATCAAGACACTAACCTTTTAATATCAATAGATTGCGAGACACGATCCTCCGAGTGAATCCATTCTTAACTCCGAGGTGGGGAAAAATGTGCCATATGACCCAAATACTGGGCAGGGACACTCGAAAATTATACGCGCACGATCCCAAATTAAGAAGTCAGATTTCATATTCATTTTTTCCCAAAGCCGCCGGCAGAGGACTTTTTCAGTGACGAGGCGCGGCTATCAACCGCAGATGAACGCAGATCCAATGTGCAGGTGGGCCGGAGGCCGCGCCGGAGAGGGTCGCAGCAAGGCCTCGTCCGATATCTGCGTTCATTTGCGGTTCAATCTCTCTGCGGCCTCCGCGACCCCTGCTTCGAAAAATAATAAGGCCCTAATAAGCCAGCCAGGGTAAAGCAAAGGCATCGATCTCGCGGCTGGATGGGAATCGATGCGACCGCGAAATGAAGGCTCAGTTAGGGGATAGAATCCTCCCCATTAATAAATCGAGGTGGTAATACCTTGCGATGGAGGTAGCCGAAATAAGGAGACAATCTGCTCCGCGTGCTCGACGTAAAATAATGGTTGCATCGTCGGCAACAGTCTTTGCGTCCTTTGTGGGCGCTTTGACCCGTTCTCTGTTTTCCCGACGAGTTTTGACACATGCAAACTCAGGCGGGTGAAATGACCTGTCGATGGTAAATATTTATAATACAATTATTTATGCAGTTTCTTTCAAGATTTCTATGTGTTTCAGGCTTGGCAACAGAGTTGCTTCATTTGCCTTGATGATGACAAGGGTAGACAAGAGCATCCTCATCGTAGAAGACGAGAAGCTTTTGAACTGGTCTCTCGCGAAGTCGGCGGCCAAATGGGGCTTCGATGTTCATCCGGTTTTTACGGGCAGCGAGGCGTTGGCGCTGCTGGAGAAATCCGGATTCGATGTAATTCTGCTCGATTATCAATTACCGGATCTGGATGGGCTGCAGGTGGCGAGGTGCATTCGCAAGGCACAGCCCCGTGCGGTCATCTTTTTAGTGACAGCTTTTCAACTGAACGAACTCTCCGTTGATGTCGGGCTGATCGATGCCTATTTCAATAAGCCGCTCGATTTGCAGCAACTGCACCAGGCATTGGTGAGCATCCCGCATGGGTCCGGAAATTACGTGACGGAAGGTCGGTCGCGGTTCCGGATTTAGCGGCATTCCTGGATATGAGAATCCAAGTAAGTCGGCGGCCCCGTCAATGATGTGCGGTTTTATCTACCCGCCTGGAGAGAGGAGCTTGTAGAACCATGAAATCGATCTGGCAGAACTTCTGGTCGATTACGGGTGCAATTCTGGCAACCCTGGGTACGCTGTTTTTCATCAGTTTCCAGGTCATCGGGACCATTGCGCCGACAAGCAATCCCTACATAGGGATCTGGACATTCCTGGTTCTTCCCGCTGTTCTGGTTTTGGGTCTGCTCCTGGTTCCCATGGGATATATTCTGGAGCGCAACCGAAGACGCAAGCTTTATCCGGATGTCAAGGAGTGGCCGCGCTTCCCCCAGTTTGATCCCAACAAACGCGGACATTTGCGCGCTCTGGGCATTTTTGTGTTCGGCACCCTGGTCGTGGCGCCGCTCATCGGTGTGGCGACCTACGAGGGGTACCATTTCACCGATTCCACCCAGTTTTGCGGCCAGGTCTGTCACTCGGTGATGAGCCCCGAGTACACCGCCTACCGAAATTCGCCTCACGCTCGCGTCACGTGCGCAGCCTGTCACATCGGACCGGGGGCTCAATGGTACGTTAAAGCCAAAATCAGCGGTGTCCGCCAGGTCATTGCCGTGGCTTTGAATACTTTTTCCAGGCCCATACCAACCCCGGTCACGAATCTGCGCCCAGCGCGCGAAACCTGTGAGCAGTGCCATTGGCCCGCCAAGTTCTATGCCTCCCAGTTGCGTTCGCGCATCCATTTTGCTTCCGACGAGAAGAACACGCGCAGTGAGATTCAGGTGCTGCTGAAAACCGGAGGCGGCGACTCCTCGGCCGGCCCACCCTCCGGCATTCACTGGCACATGGCATTGACGCGCGAGATCAAGTATTGGGCCTCCGACACCGCGCGCCAGGTGATTCCGTGGGTGCAATCCAAGGATCCGTCCGGAAAGATCACGGTCTACCGTGCCGACGGCAAGGTTGGGAATGAGCCGCCGCAGGACGAACAGCGAACCCTGGACTGCATGGACTGCCACAACCGGCCGACTCACCAGATCCTTCCCCCTGACCGGGCGGTGAACATGAGTATGGACGCCGGGCGCCTGGATCCGAACCTGCCCTTTATTAAAAAAGTGGCGGTCGAGGCGCTGACGCTGCCCTACAATGACGATGCCGAGGCTGACCGTGGAATCGATAACCACATCCGCTCGTTCTATAAGACTCTGAATCCCGGAACCGTCGTGCCGGAAGGCGCCATGGCGAAAACGGTCAGCGAAGTCCGGGCCATCTACCACCGAAACTTCTTTCCATCCATGAAGGTGGACTGGCGCGCATACCCCGATAACATCGGTCACATGATGTTCAACGGCTGTTTCCGCTGTCACGACGGCAAACATGTGGACAGCGAGGGCAAAGCAATTTCGAAGGACTGCAGCTCCTGCCATCAGTTTCTGGAGTCGGCCAGCGGCCAGTCGCAGACCTATCGCCAGGGAGTCCCGGAGCATCCTCTGAAGCTTTTGGGGATTCATGCTGAATTGCGATGCAGCCAATGCCACACGGGCGGCCGCGCGCCGGAGATCTCCTGTGCAGGCTGCCACACCATGCAGAGCGGATTCCGCCAGGGCAAGCTGCCCGAGCTTCCGGGTTTGCACGGGACGGCGCCGTCCCTCATGGCCGGGCTGGAATGTGAACAATGCCACGACCTGAGCAAACCGCAGACCTCTGCCAACATCGGCGCCCAGTGCGCAACGTGCCATGACAAAACCTATGGCGCCTTCATCCAGACCTGGGTGGACGATGCGCGCGCGGGCCGTGCGAAAGCAAGCGCTGCGATAGATGAGTTGGAGAAGAAATTGACTGCCGGCAAGTCGGGCGACGACCAACTCAGAGCGTTGGTTGCCCAGATGCGGGAAGCGTTGGCGCAGGTCGACAAGGCCGGTCCACAGCACAACCTCGACTTTACGAATGCGGTATACGAGCAGGCGATTAAGCTGGCAGGCGGGAAATAGCATCACACTCGTATTTTTAAAAGCAGCCACGAACAACACAAATAATAAATTCGTGTTCTTCGTGGCTGCTTTTGCTTTTTCCGAGCCAATAGCTTCACTTCTTGGGGATCAGAATCTCCATGCTGACCGCCATGCCGGCTCCAAACTGGGATGGCTGCCCGCTTGTCAAATTGCCGCGCATGGATACTCCCCCGGCTCCTTTCTTCCTTGCCAGATCCGTCTGAAGATCATAATCCGGCTCATGGAGCACCCAGACATTCCAGAATCCGCCATCTTTCATGATCGGTTCCATGGAAATCCACTCGTAGTAGTCGCCATTCAGGAAGAACACGATCTTGTTCTGTTGAATGGTCCCGATTTTTTGAAAATCGTAGCCATCGTGCGCTCTCAGCGAAACAATGAAACGGCCTCGTCCTCTCACCCAAAAATAGACAAGGGGACCTGAAACCGAACCAGCACCCGAGCAGCTGACACACTCCCCATTGATGAGCAGCTTATTCCTGGACATGCTCATCTCGACATCATCGATGGAAAAATCACGAGCGTTTCCGAAGGGGCGTTTGTTGAACCAGGCCGCGGTCGGGGACATGTTTACGGAGATGACGTCGATGACCTTAGCGCCCGTCGCAGGGTTCACTAGGAGTTCGATGGCGATGCTGTCCAGGGACTTCAGGATTTGAGGCGTCGCTGTCCTAAAAAACCAGTCCTGATTGAACTCAGGATGTGGCGACAGATTCGCCAGCTTGGGATTCGCCTGCAGCCCGGCCACGTGGGCCTGACTGAGAGGCCGGAAGGTCAACTTGAATTGACCAGGTTGAAATGAGCCCCCATCAAATTTGGCGGGCTGGACCTCAACTTCGAGATCGTAGCCAAGGTAGAAATTGCTCTTTTCGTCGATGAGCACTCTGTGGATCAAATTCGAATCCGATCCGTCGACGCTGGATGAAACCGACATCGGCTGGGGCGACTGGATCTTCAGATCGAACACCACGAATCCGCCCCCCTTGAGTGGGACGACCCCCTGTTCCTGCTCCGGCCCGATAGGGCCGGCGTTCAGAGACATTACTAGCACAAAGAGGAAAATCAAAACTCCGAACAACAAATTTGCTTTATTGCGCTTAGCGTTCATTGGAATTCCCCCTGGGCAAATGGCGAATAGTCAGAGTCTTCACCGGCTTGAACCCGGTCAAATCTACCTTGGTTATGTAGGCGCTTCCGGACGCCGCACGCTCCGCACCCGCATTCCGGTCGGGATTGGCTGCTGGCGCTTCATGTGGTGCGGTCCCCGCCTCAGAATTCGCAGGCGGTTCGAGGACTTTGGCCTGTGTAATCTGCGCAACGGTCTTATCCGTCTTGGCAACCGACGGCTGAAAAGAGCGGACGGCCAGAAACGAGGTAGCTGCCAGGACCATAAGCACACCTGCCGCGATGGGAACGGGCACGCCTATACGGGTGGTGAACACCCGCCGCCAGAAAGGAGGCCGATGGAGTTCCCGGCGATAAGTTGCCGTGACTTGCATGTCCAGCGCCGCGGAAACCGCGGGCGCCTGCCATTGTTTCAGGAGGGTATTCAGTTCTTTGTCCACGGCACCGTCTGCGGCCTCCTTGCAGTCCTCACCGGATGAATCGTTGCCTGCCTTCTTGATAGAGAAATTCACATCCGTCCGCTTTTCATCCCTCATGATTCGAATTCTCCTTGGTCTTGGGTGCGCCGCCATTGAGATAAGGCGCCAGTTCCCGCCTGAGTCTCTCGCGTGCCCGGTGCAATCTCGACTTAACCGTACCGAGGTCCGCGTCGACGATCGCTGCGATCTCCGCCAGGCTTTGCCCTTCATATTCGAACAGCACGATCACTTCACGCTGCAGCGGCGGCATCTGCGCCATGGCTTTTTGAACTTCACCTGACAGTTCCTGGGCCAGCAATCCGTTCAGCGGTTCTTCTGCAGACGATGGAGACGCTCCCCCGTGCCAGTCGTCAAGAGCAACTTCGTTGGCGGTCGTGCGGAACTGCTTGAGGGCCAGGTTTCTCGCCGCAGAAAACAGATAGGTGCGCAGCGAAGCCCGCCGCGGATCGTACCGGCCGGGATTCCGGATCAGGCTGATAAAGCAGTCGTGCGTGACATCTTCAGCCCTTACGGAAGAACCCAGCATTCGATACGCATAACGGAAGGTCGGGTCACGGTGGCGTTCATACAACAGAAGGAATGCGGCTTCATCTCCCTGCCGCATTCTTTGCAGCAGGCTCTCATCAGAAGGATGATCCAAACCAGGCATCGCGCGGCCCTCGCAGCAGACCTACGCCTATTATTACCGCAAACGGGCAAAAAGATACGGTTCGGGTGGATGGATATTTGCGAGGTGGGAACGGGGCGCCGCCCGGCGCTGGAACCTTGGGATTCGTCGAAAGAAGGCCCATCCGCCGAGACTGTCTCAAAACTCATACGCCGGATGACATGCCAGCGTTTTCAGCCCTGGAAGGGCTGAAGACAGTAGCCCCGGGCAAGCGGAGCGCAGCCTGGGGTTTATTGGAATCTGATCAAGAGCCCTGGAGGGGGAAGAGAAAGCATCTGAAATTGAATGACTTCCGTCGCCCCTCAGGGCTCTTGCACCGTGCCTGCCGTGACCGGGGGCAGCGCCGCGGCGCGGCTCGCCCCCGGCTACTTTCTCGGCGTCCCTCCGGGACGCCCAGTTTTGAGATAGTTTCGCCGGGGGGGGGCCT